>JBDTLV010000025.1:0-50481 GCA_039934615.1 Tahibacter sp. | reverse complement strand
CCTGCAGGTTCTGACCCCGATGATGGGGCTGGGCATTGCGGCCGCCATGTTGCGCGGCTTGTTCGGCGGATTGAATGCCGCGACCGCGAAAGAGGGCGAGGCCCGCAACGTAGGCAACTACTGGGTCGACGTCACGCGCCTGTCGTTGCGCGTGTTCTTGCCGCTGTGCCTGATCGTTGCACTCGCTTTGACCTGGCAAGGTGTACCGAGCACCTACACGGGCGCCCAGATCGCGCAACCGCTCGATGCGAGCGCAGGCATGACGGAGCAAACGATTCCCGTCGGACCGGTCGCGTCGATGGTGGCAACGAAGCAACTGGGTACGAATGGCGGCGGCTGGTACGGACCCAACAGTGCCGTACCGCTGGAGAATCCAACTCCGCTTTCCAATGCGATCGAGATCATTTCCATCCTGCTGCTCCCGATCGCCACTGTGTTCATGCTGACCCCGTTCACCGGTCGGCGACGGCTCACGGCGTTGGTATTTGGGGTGATGGCCACGCTCTCGATCGTCTCGATCGGCACGAGCTGGTGGTCGGAACAGCAGACCAATGCCGCCACGACCGGCTTGGCCAGCCCGGGGCCAAACCTTGAAGGCAAGGAAGTCCGCTTCGGCGCGGATTCCTCCGCGCTGTGGGCCGCTGTCACGACGCAAACCTCGAACGGCTCGGTCAACGCGATGCACGACTCGCTGAACCCGCTCGCCGGAACGGTTGCGATAGTGGATATGTTGATCAATGCCATTTGGGGCGGTATCGGCTGCGGAATGATCAATTTTCTGGTCTTCCTCCTACTGACGGTTTTCATTGCCGGCCTGATGATCGGACGAACTCCGGAAATCTTCGGGCGCAAACTCGAAACGCGCGAGGTGCGTCTCTTGTCGCTCTTGATCGTGCTCCAGGGCTTCACAATTCTCGCGTTTACCGCGATCACGCTGGTGATTCCCGATGCCAACGGCACATCGAACCCGGGTCTGCACGGCATCGCCCAGGTGTTTTATGAGTTCACGTCTGCGTATGCCAACAACGGTTCCGGTTTCGAAGGCCTTGGCGATGGAACAGTCTGGTGGAATTTGTCCACCTCGATCGTGCTGCTTATCGGACGTTATCCGTGCCTGCTCATTCCGCTGATGGTCGCCGGCAGTCTCGCGACGAAACGCGTCGCCCCCGATTCGGCGGGCAGCCTGAAGATCGAGAGCTTCACCTTCGGCACCACGACCATTGCCGTCATGGTGTTGATTACAGTGCTGTCCTATCTGCCGGCGCTGGTGCTCGGTACGGTCGGTGAACAACTGATGCTGGTCGGCCCGTGAGACCCAACGCACCACTGATCGAAGCATCAACCCGCGCTTTGCGATAACTGCAAAACTATCGAGATTCCCATGGATACCGCATCCCGTCATGGCGTAAAAGTACACGCCGCCCGATTCACGACCACGATGTTGAATGAGGGCATCCGAAATGCCTTCGGGAAACTGACGCCACTCACCGCGATGAAAAATCCGGTGATGTTCGTGGTACTAGTCGGAACGATCGTCACCGGCGGTCTTGCCGCGCACGGCTTGATCAAAGGCCATGCGTGGGTGTTTCAAGCCATCGTCGCAGTGATCCTGTTCGTCACGGTGCTGTTTGCCAATTTTGCCGAAGCGGTAGCGGAAGCACGCGGGCGCGGACAGGCGGCCTCTCTGCGCGCCGCCCGTTCCTCGCTGGTTGGGCGTCGATGGCGCAACGGACAGTACGAGTACTTGCCAGCCGCCGAGCTGCGCATGGATGACATCGTGATCGTCAGCGCCGGGGAGCTGATCCCTGCGGACGGTGAAATCATCGAGGGTGTCGCATCGATCAACGAGGCGGCAGTCACTGGCGAATCTGCGCCCGTGCTGCGCGAAGCCGGCACCGATCGCTCGGGCGTGATCGCTGGCACTTCCGTGCTGTCGGACGAGATCAAAGTGCGTGTCACCGCTCAGCCGGGGGCGAGCTTTCTCGATCGCATGATCGCGCTGGTCGAGGGCGCCGAGCGACAGAAAACGCCGAACGAACTGGCCTTGACCGTGCTCCTCGCGGCTCTGACTCTGGTGTTCCTCGTCGTCGTGGTCACCTTGCCGGCGCTGGGTTCATTTGCCAATGTGCAAATTGACACAACAATGCTGATTGCCCTCCTCGTCTGTCTGATTCCAACCACGATCGGCGGCTTGCTACCAGCGATCGGCATCGCCGGCATGAACCGTGCTCTGGAGGCCAACGTCATTGCCAAGTCGGGCAAAGCCGTAGAACTTGCAGGCGACATCGACACCTTGTTGCTGGACAAGACCGGCACCATTACGTTGGGGGATCGACGTGCAACCGAGTTCATCGCGGTTTCCGGCGCAGCGGGTCCGGATCTGCGCGCCGCAGCGCTTCTTTGCTCGTTGAGTGATCCAACCCCGGAAGGCAAATCCATCGTCGCGCTCGCGCAATCTCAGGGGGCCGTCCAGGGGGTTGATGAAAACTCCACATTTATTCCCTTCAGCGCGCAAACCCGCATGTCCGGCGTCGACCTGGCAGATGGTCGTCGCATCCGCAAGGGTGCTCGTGTCGCGATCATCGCCTGGGCTCGCGCCAACAACAGCGTGATTCCATCCGACCTTGATGCCATTGTGGAACGCGTGGCTCGCAATGGCTCAACCCCACTGGTTATCGCCGACCAGAACCGGATTTTCGGTGTGGTGCCGCTCGCGGATATCGTCAAGCACGGGGTGCGTGAGCGGTTTGCCCGATTGCGTGCGATGGGCGTGCGCACTGTCATGATCACCGGCGACAATGCGCTCACCGCAGCTGCGATCGCCGCTGATGCGGGCGTAGACGATTTCATGGCAGAGGCCACGCCGGAAGACAAGCTCGAACGCATCCGCAAAGAACAGGCCGATGGCCGATTGGTCGCGATGGTGGGCGATGGGACCAACGATGCACCCGCGCTGGCGCAAGCCGATATCGGCCTTGCAATGAACACCGGCACGCAGGCGGCGAAGGAAGCCGGCAACATGGTCGATCTGGATTCGGATCCGACTAAGTTGCTGTCGGTGGTCGAGATCGGCAAACAATTGCTGATCACGCGCGGTGCGCTGACCACGTTCTCATTGGCAAACGATGTATCAAAGTACTTCGCGATCATTCCGGCGATCTTCGTTGCGGCGATACCCGGTATGGCTGCACTCGACATCATGCGATTGTCAGGGCCAATGAATGCGGTACTGGCAGCGCTGATTTTCAATGCGCTGATCATTCCCGCGCTGATTCCACTGGCGCTGCGTGGCGTTTCGTTCAAGCCAGGAAGTGCAGAATCGCTGTTGCGCAGAAATATGCTCCTATTCGGTCTCGGCGGGGTCCTGATGCCGTTCGTCGCAATCAAGCTGATCGATGTGCTTCTTGCCGCTATAAGCGGTGCGCGCTAAGCCCTGACTGCATCCTGACATTGCGCAGCAATTCGCTCGCCGAGAATATTGCACACTGTGGAGAATTATATGCGTACTGTTGTTGCACCCACCTCCCTTGATGACCATGGCGGCGGTTGGCTTCCCTCCCTGACCTTCAGCGCGGTGTTCGTTGTCATCTGCGGCCTGGTCTATCCAGCCGTTGCCACGCTGATCAGTGGCGTCTTGTTTCCCACCCAGGCCAAAGGCAGTCTTGTCGAGCACGATGGGCACGTCGTTGGATCCTCCCTCGTCGCGCAGCCGTTTGCCGATGTGCGCTACTTCCAAGCCAGGCCATCGGCCGCAGGCTTTGATCCGAAAGCCGCATCGGGCAGCAACTTGGCGAGCAGCAATCCCGCATTGCGCGAGCGGATCGCAAAGGATTCTGCAGCGATCGTGCAGCGTGAAGCCGTCGACGCGACGCGCATACCGTCTGATCTGGTGACCGCATCGGGATCGGGCCTGGATCCGCACATCAGCCCCGCTGCGGCCGCCGTGCAGATCGACCGGGTGGCCAAGGCGCGTGGTTTGTCGATGGACCAGGTAGGCTCAGCAGTTGCGGCGGCGACCGAAGCGCCCCTATGGGGAATATTGGGCAAGCCCCGCGTCAACGTGCTCAGATTGAACGTGTCGCTCGATGAGCGGCAAGAAGCCCAGCAGTAACGACCTAGACAATCAGGCGTGTGGCCTTTTTTTGGAATTTTGGAAGTCGTGGTAAATGGCCGACTTCGCGACGACAGGGGGACTGCCCATGCCCGATGTTTCTACGCTGGCGAACTCGCGCAAATCCAAAGCGGACGCTCTGCTTGATGAAATCAAGGACGAGCGTGGCGGCCGACTGAAAATCTTTCTCGGTGCCGCGCCGGGAGTTGGCAAGACGTTTGCGATGCTTTCCGCTGCACGGGAACTCAAACGCCAGGGAACGGCGGTGGTCGTTGGCTTGGTCGAAACGCATGGCCGAGTCGAGACAGAGGCGCTAATCGAAGGCCTAGAAGTTCTTCCGCGACGCGTTCTGCAGTACCAAGGGCGCGAGATCAACGAATTCGATGTAGACGCCGCGCTGGCGGTCCGACCGCAACTGCTGCTGGTCGACGAGCTGGCACATCGAAACGCACCCGGCAGCCGGCACGAACGACGCTACCAGGACATCGCCGACCTGCTCGATGCCGGTATCGACGTGTATACAACGGTCAACATTCAACATCTGGAAAGTCTTAATGACGTCGTCCTGCAGATTTCCGGCGTACGCGTGCGCGAGACCGTGCCCGATGCGTTCTTCGATCGTGCCCGCGATATCGTATTGATTGACTTGCCGCCGCGCGAATTGATTGCGCGCCTGCAGCAAGGCAAGGTCTATCTGCCTGAACTCGCATCGAGCGCGTTGGATCGTTTTTTTACGGCGTCCAACTTGACCGCCTTGCGTGAGCTGGCCGTGCAGGCGGTCGCCGATCGCGTCGACGCCGATTTACGCGAATACCAATTGGCGCATGGAGGGGGACCGGTTCCCGTCAGACGGCGCGTCCTGGTCGCCATCGACGGCAGCGAAAACAGCGAGTACCTGGTGCGCGTCGCACGGCGCATCGCTGAGCGCCGTCAGGCGCCATGGACGGTGGTATATGTCGAGCGTGGAAAAATCGGCGCCGACGACGAACGCGCGCTCCGGCTGGACGGTGCCCTGCGACTCGCACGCCGACTCGGTGCTGACACCGAAGTTCTGCGTGGATTTGATGTGGTTGACGAACTGCTTGGATTTGCGGCTCGCAACAGCGTCGCCACGATTGTGATCGGTCGAACCCGGGAGCGGCCGCTCGCGCGGCTGTTCAATCGAACGCTGACGCAACAGCTGCTGATGCGAGGGGCACATTTCGAACTGACCATTGTGGCGACACCGATGGCTCGGGCGCGCTCTCGTCGCGCGATCAAGACGGTAGCCGGACCCTGGCGCGACTATGTCTTCGCGTTAGCGGTTTCTGCTGCCGCTTTTGTACTGGCCACGCTCGCCGACCGGATTTTGTCGGTGGCCAATCTGTCGCAAATATTCCTCATTGCGGTACTGGTCGTTGCCGTGCGCTCGCGCATGGCGGTTGCCGTATTCACGGCCGTCGTCTGTTTTCTTGGGTACAATTTCTTTTTTGCTCCGCCGCGTTACACGTTCACGATCACCAACGGCAATGATGCGCTCACGGTCATACTGTTTCTGACCACGGCGTTGATCTGCTCCCGCCTGGCCACACGCCTCTCCGCACAAGTACATTTGTTGCGTGCTGCCAACGCGCATGCCCAAGTGCTGGGCAAGCTGGGGCAACGATTGACGGCGGCGGCAGACGCCGGCCAGGTTTGCGACATCGGCGCACGCACACTGGCCGCGGCGCTGCAGTCGGAAGTGGCGATTCTGATGCGCGATCCGATCACTACGACGCTGTCTATTGCAGCGGCGCGTCCGAGTTCCTTCGTGCTCGGCAATACCGATCGTGCGGCGGCCGATTGGGCCCTCGTGCATCAGCAACCGGCCGGTAGGTTTACCGATACCCTCAACGCATCGACGTGCTGGCTGTTGCCATTGCCGGACGAAAGCCAGTCACTGGGTATCGCCGCAATCCGATTCGATCGTGACAACGAGTTGCTGACTCCCCAGCATCGCGAGCTCGCTACGGCGATCGTCCAGGATATCGCGCAAGCCCTGGCCCGCACCCGGCTCGCCGATGCGCTAGAAAATTCGCGAGTGCAAGGTGAAACAGAACGCCTGCGCGCCGCCTTGCTGGCCTCGGTGTCCCACGACCTGCGTTCACCGCTCTCGGCCATGCTGGGATCGGCAGAAAGCGTGCAACGCTACGGTGAACAGATGTCGCCGAGTGAGCGTGACGAGTTGTTGAGCGGTATCGTCATGGAAGGGCAGCGCCTGGATCGCTACATCCAGAATCTGCTGGATATGACGCGTCTTGGCCATGGCGGATTGACGCTGCAGCGGGACTGGGTTGCGCTGGATGAGATCGTGGGCGCCTGCGCGCAGCGTATGCGCAAACTGTTTCCCGACGTTCGAGTCGAGTTGAATCTGGAGACGGGGTTACCGTTATTGTACGTGCATCCGGCTTTGATAGAGCAGGCGCTGTTCAACATTCTTGAAAATGCCGCAAAATTCTCCCCGCCTCAAGCGGCGGTGCAATTGCGCGCATCTGTGACCGGTGCAAAATTGCAGATCGACGTGACTGATGCCGGCCCCGGAATCCCGGACGACGAACGCGCACGAATTTTCGATATGTTTTATTCGGTCGAACGCGGCGATCGCGGCAAACACGGCACTGGCCTCGGCCTGTCGATCTGCCAAGGTATGATCGGTGCGCACGGCGGCTCGGTCGAAGCGCTGGCCGGCGATGCAGGCCGCGGGACAACCATACGCATTCTATTGCCGATAAGCGCCCAACCCGCAGCAGATCCCCGGAGCGACACCGAATGAACCAGGCCTCGCCGATCTGCATCCTCGTCGTCGACGACGAGCCGCAGATCCGCAAGTTCCTCGACATCAGCCTGCGCGCGCAAGGGTACGCGACCGTGTTGGCCACTACCGGAGCGGAAGGACTGGACATCGCTGCAACGCGCCACGTCGATCTGATCGTACTCGATTTGGGTTTGCCCGACATCGAAGGTCACGAAGTGTTGAGGCGTCTGCGCGAATGGTCGACCGTGCCGGTGCTGGTGCTGTCCGTGCGCGCTGGCGAACTGGAAAAAGTTCGCGCGCTTGACGCGGGTGCGAACGACTACGTCACCAAACCCTTCGGCGTCGAAGAACTTGCCGCGCGCCTGCGTGTTCTGCTGCGCGGTCGCGGTGGCCCGGAAGGAACTCCGGTATTCGATGACGGAAGATTGCGCGTCGACCTCGCCCTGCGGCAGGTGACGCAGCAAGGTAGCGATGTGCATTTGTCGCGCAAGGAATACGCCCTGCTCGCCTTGCTGCTGCGCAATGCCGGTCGCGTCGTGACCCAGCAACAGATCCTCAACGAACTCTGGGGTCCTGGCCACACCGACGACACGCACTACCTGCGAATCGCGATCGCCAAGCTGCGTCAGAAACTCGGCGACGACGCCGCTGCACCGACCTGGCTGGAGACCGAATCAGGAGTTGGGTACCGGTTCAAAGCGTGAGGGAGTCTGTACCCCTACCAACCAAATGTCGAATCCCTGCTCCTTGTCGAGCGAGGCCACATTGAATGAAGCTGCCGGGGTCGTTGCCAGACGCGTCATCGCCCTGCGTCAAAGTTCGCCCGCTACCGGGAATTTGATGCCTGGTGAACGTTTTCACTTTTAGTCAAGGACTTTTTGAGTCGAGATCGCAATCGGCCATGCAGATGCCAACGTCAGCGGCGCGAGCGATGTTGACCGGGTTTCTCAAATAGAGTATTCGTATACTAACGAAATGCGTCGGTAAATCCACGGCTTCTCCAGCTGCTCAATAGGGGCATCTGGGAACGATTGAGCAATTTCATTACGAGGGCTAACCTGGGGCAGGTTTGCGATGCATGTCCTGATTACCGGAGCTGCCGGCTTCATCGGTTCAAACCTCGCCCACCGGTTGCTGGATCGCGGCGACGAGGTACTCGGCTACGACAATCTCAACGACTACTATGACGTCTCGTTGAAGCAGGCACGTCTGGATCGCTTGCTGGTTCGAAGTGGATTCCGTTTTCTCCGGGGCTCGCTGGAAGACCGAGTCGCCGTAAATGCCGCATTTGCGGGATTTCGGCCAGAACGCGTCGTGAATCTCGCGGCTCAAGCGGGAGTACGCTATTCGCTGGAAAATCCACGCGCCTATGTCGACGCCAACATTGTTGGATTTCTCAATATCCTTGAGGAGAGTCGTCACTTCGGTGTGAAACACCTGGTGTATGCCTCATCCAGCTCGGTTTATGGAGCCAACGCCAAACTTCCTTTCTCTGTCGAGGACAACGTCGACCATCCCGTCAGTTTGTATGCCGCGAGCAAGAAGGCTGGCGAGTTGATGGCGCATACCTACAGCCACTTGTTCAGCTTGCCCACCACAGGCCTACGTTTCTTCACGGTTTATGGGCCCTGGGGACGCCCCGACATGGCATTGTTTGTCTTCACGCGGAAGATTCTTGCGGGCGAGCCAATCGACGTGTTCAATTTCGGCAGGCACACGCGTGATTTCACGTATGTGGACGATATCGTCGAGGGGGTGGTCCGCGTGCTGGATCGCATTCCGGTTCCTGATGCGGATTTCGATCCCTTCCTGCCCAATCCGGCAACGAGCCAGGCCCCCTATCGCATCTACAATATTGGCAATCGCCATCCGGTCCAACTGTCGCGTTACATTGAACTGATCGAACTGGCGTTGGGCAGGAAGGCCGAGCGGCGGTTGTTGCCGTTGCAGGCGGGAGACGTGACCGATACCGAGGCCAATGTCGACGCCCTGATGCGTGATACCGGCTATCGTCCGGATACCCCCGTAGAGGTGGGCATTGAGCGGTTCATACGCTGGTATCGTGAATACTACCGGGTGTGAGGATGCAGCGTAGTCCGCCGGGATCGTCAGGGATGTTTGGCGTTTCGGGCGGGCTGACGCAGAATCTGTCGAAAGCGCCGAGAGATTCTCGTCCCCCCTTTTCACAACGTGAAGACGTGACGACGAAAGACCGGGAAGCGTGGCACTTGAACCGGAGCAACACCTCGGGCCGGGTTTGACCGGTTCGCATCCGCCGCCAGCGACACAACGGAAATCCAGCACGAGGACAAATCCGTTTCGCGAATGCCGATAGGTTGTGAAAGCAATAGCATCTGATATTGTGTGGATAATATTGTTTTCTATGCTAAGTTTATATTTGGCACTTTCCATCAGGGAGATCCCGATGGCACTGACCGATTGGATCTGCACAATCGCCACCGCACTGGTAACGGCAGTTGTCGCATGGTGTTTGATTCCTTGGGCGCAACGACATCATCTCGTCGACGAACCCAACGGACGTCACGATCACATGGTTTCGACCGCCGTGGTCGGGGGCATTGCCATTTTCCTGGGAATTGCGGGCGTGAGCCTCGCGCGCGGCGGCGGATCAAAGCCGTTCCTCGGTTTGCTCATTGCGGCCTGCTTGATCGTGGCAGTTGGCATTCTCGACGATTTGCGCGATCTGTCCTGGCGCATACGCCTGTTGGCGCATGCCGCCGCAGCCTTGATTATCGCAGCCAGCGGCGTCTATGCCACCAGCGTGGGCCACCTTGTGGATTTCGGCTTCTGGGCTCTACCGTTCAGCGTGTTCGCCACAGTCGGCATCATCAATGCGGTCAATATGATTGATGGTTCGGATGGTTTGTCCGGTTGTCTGGTGACTGTCGCGCTGGGCTTTTTTGCGCTCTGCGCAGCTGACGCCGGCGACCTGACATTCGTTGCGGAACTGATGATTTTGGTAGGCGGCATCGTCGGGTTCCTGGCGCTGAATTTACGGTTGCCAGGCCAGCCGACCGCGCGGATCTTCCTCGGAAACTCGGGCAGCGCCTTGCTCGGCCTGATCGTCGCGTGGTCTGCATTTCGACTGGCGCAGATACCGGGCAACGCCGCAGGCGGCATTCTGGCCCCGTGGATGATCGCCATCCCTCTCATCGATTGTGTCGTGCTGATGATGCGGCGATTACTCAATGGGCGTTCGCCGTTCTGGGCCGATCGCAATCATATTCATCATCTGATGCGCGACGCGGGATATTCCGCACAGCGCATTGTCGGAGTTGCGACGCTGGCGGCATTGGTTGCCGGCGCCGCTGCGTTCATTGGTTTGCGCGTGACAGGCTCCGAATTGAGTCTGGTGCTGGTATTTCTGGGGCTGATCGCGATCCACTTCGCCTGGACCCATAGGCGTGAACGTGCAGTTGCCCATTTGAGGCGGCGAGCGCGGCTTGCATCAGCACAGAATACAAACATATACATTGACAGGGCGGGCGTGGGACACGCTTCCCTGAGACGCAAATCCCATGATTGATCTGCATTGCCACATGCTTCCCGGCATCGACGATGGGGCCAGCGACCTTGCCACCTCGTTGGCGATGGCCAAAATTGCCGTAGCGGACGGCATTCACACTATCGCCTGCACGCCACACATATATCCCGGCCTGTACGAAAATACCGCGCCAGGTATCCGCCTCGCGATCCAGTCTCTCACTCGATCCCTACGCGCCAACCAAATCGCGTTGCGCCTTGTCTGCGGCGCCGATGTCCACTTGGCGCCCAATCTTCTGGATCGGCTTCGGGACGGCAGCGTGCCAACCCTGCACAGGTCTCGTTATCTCCTTCTGGAACCGCCACATCACATTGCGCCACCACGGTTCGAAGAATCCGTGTTCGAATTGATCGCGGCGGGCTATGTCCCTGTGTTGACCCATCCGGAACGACTGAGTTGGATCGAAACCCACTATCCGGTCATGCAGCGTATGGCGCAGCGGGGCATATGGATGCAAATTACATCAGGATCGCTGACCGGCCGATTTGGCCGACGGCCACGCTATTGGGGTGAACGCATGCTGTCTGAAGGGATCGCACACCTGCTGGCAACCGATTCGCACGGGGTGGACAAGCGTCCGCCGTTGCTCGCCGAAGGTCGGGACGCGGCGGCGAAACGCGTCGGCGATGTCGAAGCCATGCACCTGGTACGCGACCGCCCTCAGGCGATTCTGAGAAATACTCCGGCCTGCGATGTTCTGATGCCCGAAATCGTTCGCAGCCGCGCTGGCGAGGCTTGGAAACGGGTACAGGAGATACTGACGTGGCGTTGATCGGCACCAGCAACCAACGTCGCTGTCGCAGCCTGTTCACGACTCTGCTGCTGATTGGAGCGCTCGCACTTTTCGGTTGCGCATCCAATGGAGTCACTCCGCACGACGCGCGCCCTGTCGCCAAAGGGAATGGAATTCCCCTGCCGCCGCCCGATGCTGTCAATGCCGAGGGTGAATACAAAGCCGTTTCCGAATATCGCATCGGTGCTAACGACCTGCTGGAGATCAATGTTTTTCAAGTTGCCGATCTCGCTCGTACGGTACGTGTGAACACCCAGGGACAGATCACGCTGGCCTTGATTGGAACGCTGCAAGCGGGCGGAAGGACAGTCCAGGAACTGGAGCGCGAGATCGCAGCGCGTCTGGAACAGAAATATATCCAGGACCCTCAGGTTAGTATCTTTGTAAAAGAATTTACGAGCCAGCGCGTGACGGTCGAAGGTGCCGTGCGCAAACCGGGCATTTACGCATTGACCGGAAAGACAACTTTGCTGCAGTCGCTGGCCATGTCCGAAGGACTGGACCCATTGGCCAACCTGCAGGGAATCGTGATTTTCCGGGTGATCAATGGGCAGAAGATGGGGGCCGTTTTCGATATCGCCGCGATTCGGGCGGGAAAAACCGAGGACCCGCAAATCTACGGCGACGATATCGTCGTCGTGGACCAGTCCGGGCCGCGGACCGCGTTGCGACGATTCGTGGAATCCATTCCCGTATTTGCGCTGTTCAGGCCATTCTGATGCATTGCGGCCAGAACGGCACCCAACAATGCGCGATGCGAAGTACGCAATGAGACGGGCATGAGCCATCCGATACCCAGCGACAATCCGGGCAATGTGATTGCCAAGCGACGCCAAATGGCAAATCAGGCGTTGGCAGCAATCACGGCGCAGCCCCTGACGGTCAGCCAGCGTCCTCCGGAAAACGATGACGAAAGCGAAATCAATCTGCTGACGTACTGGCAGATTCTGGTCAAACGCAAATGGGTGGTTATTTCGGTACTGACCACAATAGTCGTCGTGGTGCTCGTCAAGACCCTTCTCACGCCATCGATCTTCCGCTCCACTGCAACCCTGCAGATTGATCTTGAAACGATCAAGATCATCCAGAGCGAAGGGCTTACGCCAGGTGAAGGCGTCGGCGATCGCGACTACTACCAGACCCAATACGAACTATTGAAGACGCGCGCCTTGGCCGAGCGTGTTGCGGGAAAGATGTCGCCGGAAGACGTCGAACGGGTTCGACGGAATCTCGCTCCGAGTGCCTGGGCACGTTTGGTCGGACTCGTCCGGGGAGCGAAAGCGACAGCGGAAGAGGAGACCCCGGCCGAGATCGATCGCGATCGACTCGCCAGTTTCGTCCAGCAGCGACTGGTCGTCGATCCGGTGCGTAATTCGCGTCTGGTACGGGTGCATTTCGACAGCCTGGAACCTGCGTTTTCAGCGGTGATGGCAAACGCGATCGCCGATGCGTTCATCGCGGCCAACATCGATCGGCGATTCGATGCCTCTGCTTATGCCAAGCATTATCTTGAAGACCGCTTGCAACAGTTGAAACTCAAACTGGAGGATTCCGAAAAGCAACTGGTGGAATTTGCGCAACAGGAAGGCATCATCACCATTGATCAGCAGCAATCGCCCGCTGCGCAGGAGCTGCAGGGCATCAATCAGAGCCTTGCTGCCGCACAACAGACGCGAATTGAAGCCGAAGCCAAGTATAGGCGCAGCCAGCAGACCCATGCCGACGCATTGCCGGAAGTGCTGCTCAGCAGCATCGTCGGCCAGCTCAAGAATCGGCGCACCGATCTGCTCAGCCAATACCAGGAAAAATTGCGCATTTTCAAGCCTGGCTATCCGGCCATGGAACAACTCAAGAGTCAGATCACCGAGGTCGACGAACAACTGGGCCGCGAAATCGGTCGCATCCAAGGTGCTGTCAAAGCCGAATACGATGCGGCACTCAACACGCAGAATATGTTGGCGGCGAGACTTGCCGAGTTGAAACTGCAGGTTCTTGATCTTCAGGGTAGAAGTATTCAATACAACTTCATCAAACGTGAGGTCGATACGAATCGCCAGATCTATGACGGTCTGTTGCAGCGTTACAAAGAAATCGGGGTGGCGGGCGGCATTGGTGCCAACAACATTTCCGTGGTCGACCGGGCACGACCGCCCAATAGTCGTTTCAGCCCCAGTCTGACGCGCGACCTGATGCTGGGATTGCTCGCAGGATTGGGTGCCGGCGTGCTGTTGGCCCTGTTGTTCGAACATCTCGATGACACGATCAAGACGCCGGACGATATCGAGCGATTGTTCGGACTTGCGGTTTTAGGCGTGATCCCGCGGATCATTCGCGGCTCGCCACTGAAGGAGCTCAAGGATCCACGCTCGGCGTTTTCCGAATCCTACCGTTCGGTGCGAACTGCGCTGCAGTTTTCGACGGATGCCGGCGTGCCGCGGACTTTGTTCATTACCAGTTCCACTCCCGGCGAAGGTAAAAGCACAACGGCACTTACATTGTCTCTGCACTTTGCCCAAATGGGAAAACGGGTATTGTTGATCGATGCGGATCTGCGCAATCCCACCTTGCACCATTCGCTGGCCATCCCAAATTCCGCGGGGCTCAGCAACTACCTGTCGGGCGCCACGCGTCCGCTCAAATTCCTGCGCGCAACCAACATCAAAAAACTCGCGTGCCTGTGTGCGGGACCCCTGCCGCCGAATCCTGCCGAGTTGCTCGCCGGCCCTCGGATGGCCACGCTGATGCGCCTGGCCGCGGAGTCCTTCGATCAAGTCATCGTCGACGGACCGCCGGTGCTGGGTATCGCGGATGCTGCGATTCTCTCCAACCTGTCGGCGGGTACCGTGCTGGTGATAGAGTCCGGCGGCACTCGTCTGGGTTACGTCCGCGGTGTGCTCAAGCGCCTGATCGCTGCCAGAGGAAGAGTGCTCGGGGTTGTGCTGACCAAGCTCGATTCGCGTACACAGGGCTACGGCTATGGTTACGGGAACTATGGGCACTACGCCTATGGCGGGCCTTCGCCCAAGAAGCTTGAGCGCAAATAGCGGGAGCGCACGGTGAGCGAGGCGTTCGATCTGATTCTTGGGGTATATCGATCGCCGGCGCGCGCGCCATTGTTGCGCACCCGCCATCTACCCGACGATGCGATTGACATTATTCGTATCGCTGCCGGAGACGTCGAGGCCACGGCGTCAGCGCGGGAAGCGACCGACCTGAGTGAAGGCGATTTGGTCGAAGCAGCAGGTTTGTTGCTTCATCACCTGCTTTTCTTCGATGGCGCCGACAGCTACCGAACGCTTGGTGTGCAGCGCGACGCTGAATCCTGGCAGATCAAACATCATTATCGCTGGCTGGTGAGGTGGCTGCATCCGGACCGCGACCCGGACAATATGCACAGTGTGTTCGCAGATCGCATCAACCGAGCCTGGAACTCCGTGCGCAATGTCGAAAAACGCGCCAGTTACGATTTGACCCTCAGCCCGGATCTCTCGTCGACGGAACATTTTTCGTCGAGTGTGGATTCGTCCACCATATTGCACAACTGGAAGGATGCCTCGCCTGCCCCCCTGTTGTCCGGACGCGTCGTTCGCCGACTGCCGCAGATCGTTGCCGTCGGCGGTGCGGTCATTGCGACCATGTTTCTGGGATTCGCGGCTTGGTTACACTCGGTGGAAGCACAACGCTTCACTCCGCTTTTGCCGAACGCGGTTACGCCTCCCCACACGCTGGATTCGATCGAGGCAACCTCTTCGTCTATTTCTTATCCGTTTCCAGCCCAGCAGGTGCAGTTGCCAGAACACGACAGTGCAATGAAAGCCGAGAGGACGGCGTTGGACTCGACCGCCGCGTCGCCGAACCAGTCGACGCCGTCATCCGGTGCGAAATTGTCGGCTCGCATAGCTCTATCCTCGCAACGAGGACCAGCGCCGCTTATTTCGCCGACAACAAGCAGCTTCGCGCCGGCCAAAACGTATCCCGCCGACGCGCATACCGTGAATTCGAGCACCGGCCAAACGCTACCTGCCCCAACGGTGGTTGCATCCTTGCGTGGCGGGCGTTCAGCGCCGTCCGAAACCGAAGTTGGCGAGTTTATCGAGCGGTTCCAGCAAATGTATTCCGCAAACGATATCGATACGTTCCTCGCACTCTTCAGTGCAGACGCCAGAGGCAATGAGGGCGGCGTTTTCGCCGATATTGCGAAAGACTATCGACGCTTGTTTGAACAGCGCAAACATCGCCGATTGACGCTGTCCGGCATACAATGGAAGTTCGAAGAAGGAACTGCCGTGGGCCGTGGACGCTACGACGCACTGGTTGGAGCAACCGAGAATCGACCAGAGGAATGGACGCACGGAACCATTACGCTGGGCTTGCGCGAAAGCACTGATGGTTTGCGCATCACCCAACTGCTGCACACCGCGATAGAGTAGCGGCGTGCCCCGATTGCCACGCTCGCTTTTGAAAAAATCCGTCTTGGTTGTCTTCGCACTATTTGTCGCATGGCAAGCATTGGTCATCGGCTTGAGCGCAGGGTTGGTACGTACCGACACGGATCTTGCCGTTGCGCTGGATCCAGGCAATTCAGCTGCGACTTTGGCGCTCGCCAGGCAAGCGCTCACGGTCCCACAAGCAAATCGGCATCGCGCGCGGAATGCACTGCTTGAACTCATGGCATCCCGGCCCACCGACGGGCGTATCTTCCGGGCACTCGGTCAGCTTGCCGACGCGGACGATGCATCGACCGAGTCTCTGATGCGCGCCGCGCTGCGGCTGCGTCCGACAGATGTGGATGCGCATGCGTGGATGGTCGACCGCGCGGCCTCCCGTGGTGATTTCACCGATGCAGTAGCACACGCGGACGCCATCCTGCGGGTAGCGCCTGCGCACGCGAAATCGATATTTCCCATTCTGCAACACTGGATGGAGGACGACAGTACGGTCGATGCGTTTGTCGCAACATTCGACAAGAGCCCATCATGGCGACTTTCCTTCATCGAATTCATCGCCCGCTCGCCTAACGAAAAACCGCTCTATCCGCTGGCACGCATCATTCAGGCGCTGCACAACTCACCGGCGGCAGTTGGCATGGACGACGCACGTAGCGTCATCAACCGACTGGTCCAAAGGCGCGATTTTGAACGCGCCTACCTGCTTTGGCGGTCATTGCTCCCCGCGCAGCAGAACATTTCAAATATATTATACAACGGAAATTTCGGAACCTTGCCTAGCGGTGCCGCATTTGATTGGACATTGCACTCCGCTCCCGGCGCTTTGGCATCGATTGATCGGGACGGCGAGTCCCATCCGAAAGCCCTGCACATTCGTTTCGACAATCGGCCTGTGACCGAAATCGGAGCATCCCAGACTTTATTGCTGCAACCGGGGTCGTACCGTTTGACTGGCAGGTCCCGGCTGGACGATCTGCACAGTGCGCAAGGCCTTGAATGGCGCATTCTTTGCTTGGCGGAAACGCAGCAACGCATCGGGACTGGACCCAAGCTCGATGGCACGAAGGCATGGTCGGATTTTGAATTCGACATCGACGTACCCGACCTGCACTGTCCGGCCCAGCGTCTACAGCTGGCAACGCGCGCGCTGGCCCGCACCGAGCAAACCGTCAGCGGAGCGGTATGGTTCGATCAGCTCGCGGTGGAATCGCGCAACCCGCGTTGAACGCCCGACGTGCTCGCTGGCACATAAGAGAGCCATTTGCCCGGTTTCTGGCGCCATCCAGGGATGATTTGCTTGAATGGCCCGGTCACGCGGACTAGACTCAAAATCTACACGATGCTGCATCGGCGTTTCTATCCGTAACGAGGAACGGCCATGAAAAGTCACTTTGCGATTGCGCTTGCAGGTTTGTTCTGCGGCGGCGCGGCTTGCGCAGATGAGCCGACTTCTGTTGAGGTCGTCGCGACCGTCTCCGCGGTGAACGGCCAAGTCTTGCTGACTCAACAAACCCGCATCGGGCCCGCGAAGGAAGGTGCGCTGCTGCGCGCCGGCGACCGTTTGATGACCTTTGACCATTCCGATGCGTTGATCGCCTTTGTCGACGGATGTCAGCAACGCATGGAAGGCGATTCGCTGCTCACCATCGGCGAAACGTCCAATTGTGCACCGGGAAGGCCTGCTGCCTTGTCGTTTCGTCAGGCTATTGGCGAATCCGGGCGTGGCAGCGACGATGATCGGAAGAAAGCGGCCGGCGTGATTGATGCCAGCAATGCAACTGGCACCACGTCCTCCACGTTGACCACCGGGCAGAAATGGACCGTTACCGCCGCGTTGCTGGTTCCCATCATCTATTACTGGGATCGCAACCGGCACGACGACGACGACCGTCCTCCCGTAAGCCGCTGAGTCGAACTTGGGCGCACCCATGACGGGGCGCAGAGCCCAGCCGCGATCCACGAAGCCGCAGGCAGTATTTCTCCCGGCGGGCAAACTGGAATATGCGACGTGGCTCTTGCTGACCAGCTCCACCCTGTTGGGCGGGTGGTCGTTTTTTTCCGGACGCGACAATCTTCTGGCATTGCTGGCGCTGGTCGCCTTGTTGTTTGCATTGTGGCCAGCCCGACACGAAGCGCATTTTTTTTTGCGCACTCATGTGCTGATCGCCGCGGTGCTTGTCATCGGAGCTGTGCCTTTGCTCTATCTGGTGAAATTGCCGATTGACCTGATCGCGCAATTGCCGGGCCGCTATACCATGCTGCAACCGGCGCTTGAGCAACTGGGCCCGGACCGATGGATTGCCCTTTCGCTGTCGTCCGAAGATACCTGGCAAGCCTGGCTCAAATGGCTTCCTCCGGTCGCCATCTTCGTCGCCGCCGTGAAATTGCCGCAAGCCGCTCGCGCGCGACTGCTTGGCTTGGTTATCGGCGTCGCGCTGCTCCAGGGTTTTCTGGGTCTGGCGCAAATGTCCGCTGACAGTCAAAGCGCGTTGCGGTTTTACGGTTCCGATGAGGCCTATCGAGCCAGCGGTACATTCGCCAATCGCAGCCACTACGCCTCCTTCTTGGTGCTATGCCTGCCGCTATTCGCCAAATTGGGCCATTCGGGGGGTTGGAGCCGGAGCGACAGCACTGGGGCTCGCCTCACCGGCATCCTGGGCCTCCTCATCGTGGTTCTGGCTGTCCTGGCGTCAAGATCGCGAGCAGGCGTATTCCTGATGCTGCTGGAAGGGCTCGTGGTGGGAATCTGGCTGCTGATCCGCGGGAGTTCAATGTCGCGCCTGGTCGGAACCGTCGCTGCATTGTTCATCATGCTCGCAGTGATACTTCCATTCGCGTCCGGCAATCTGCTTGGGGGTTTTGAAATCGGCCACCTGGGCAGCAGGATCGATCTCTTTCGACGCGGTTTCGATGCCGCCAGACAGTTCTTTCCAGTCGGCGCGGGTCCTGGCACATTTTCCAGCGTTTTTTCCAGTTTCGATAGTTTGGAAACATTGGATAATGTGTATATAAATCGCGCCCACAACGATGCTATCGAGTTGGTCTTTGAGGCGGGCCTGCTGGGTGTCTTCTTATACGCGGCCTGCGTCGCACTGGTTGCTTCGGCGCTATGGCGATATGCCAGAACGCCCGCAAACTCGGCGGACTCCGTCCGCTGGCTCTGTGCACTCGGCTTGTCGATGCTTCTGCTGCACGGCCTGGTCGACTATCCGATGCGAACCCCTTCGATTGCGGTCCTCGCGATGCTCTTTCTTGCACAGATCATGGCAGCGCCATCCACAGAACATCCGCGTTTCATCGGGCGACAACCTGCGCGCGATTCATCTCGCCCGTGATACGAGCTTGCCTCGAATCCGCGCGCGACACGAGAATCTCGTCGACCCTGTATCCCGCCATCGAGAAAAGCCTCCACAGAGATACTGTCAATTACCTGGATGTGCATCGACTATGCACTCACGTTCCGCACCGGCCGAGCCGATGATCCATTCCAAAATCCGGCTTGGCTTCTCAGACTATGTCCAACGTCAGATCCGCGCCGCGATGGTGGCACGGCTGACACGATCGAATGCGCAAAAGCAATCCACCGGGATCGCCTGCTTTCCACGCGACTACATTGGTCGGCACATTATTGCCAATGGGGCCTACGAAGATCTCCTTTTGCGTTGCTTGTTCGAACAGACTTTCGCGGCGCGCTTGGCGATGTTCAAAACGACCGCCGCGCTCGATGTCGGTGCCAATATTGGAAACCACAGCGCCTGGTTCGCGCGTCACTTTCAACGCGTGATCGCGTTCGAGCCCAATCCAATCTGCGCGCACCTGTTCGAAGCCAGCAGGATGATGAACCGTTTGAGCGGCGTCCGGCTATTCCCCTGTGGACTAAGCGATCGCGACGGAACCGCCGTGCTGCTCGCCAATCTGCGGGGAAATCTGGGCGGCTCACGGATCGCCGAACCGGGTGAGCCGCTCGTCAGCGATTCCTTCGATATCCTGGTGCGTCGAGGCGACGGTGTGCTGACGGAGGCCAAGGAATCGAGCGCGATCTCGCTGATCAAGCTCGATGTTGAAGGTCATGAACATGCAGCCATCCACGGTTTGGAACAGACCATCCGGACGAACAAGCCCATCGTACTGTTCGAAGCCCAGGGATCGCGAGGTTACAATGGCAGTTTGGCAATACTGGACTCGTTGGCGCAAATGGGCTATCGGCGGACCTATGTGATGCTCGCCGATGCCCGCCGAAGCTCAAATCGCCTGGCTCGGCTGTTTCAACGCGTCGTACGGGGATTTGAGATCTGCGTCGTCGAAGTCGACCAACCGGAGGATCGCTACTACAGTCTGATCATCGCTACCGTTGATCCACTCTGACGCCCACATCGGTTTCGACCCTGTCGGCGCACTCATGACCGGAGGTCCTCGCCTGTGCCTGTCTGCCAAACCCCAGCAAGTCCCGCAGCAGCGGAGTCCTTCGGCAGTGGCGCGGCACGACGGATGCGACGCAGAACCCCACAGCGGGAATCTTCATGAAGCAGTTCGCCAAAGCGATTGCCCTGTTTTCTGCGGGCTCGTTCGTCGGCACGCTGACCCAGATCGCCAAAGGAAAACTCGGTGCCCTGGTGCTCGGCGCGGACGGCGTAGGCGTGATCAATCAACTGACCAACACCTGGAACTTGCTTTACTCGATTTCCGGTCTCGGTTTCTACAATGGCATTGTGCGCAGAGTCGCGCACGCGCACACCGCGGAAGATCGCAACGCGATGCTTCGGCAGCTGTCCACCTCGTTGATCTTTCTGACCACGTTCGCCTGCGCGCTCACCGCGTTGAGCCTGCTTGTATCGCCAATGATTTCGCGATGGGTCTTCGTGGATTCCGGTGAGCATGCAGGGCTGGTCATGCTGACATTGGCCAGTGTTCCCTTTGCTATTACCGCACAGACCTATCGAGGCCTGCTGAGCGGTTGCCAACTGATCAAACCCATCGTCAGCGCCCAAGTGGTCTCCGATGTATTGGGGCTCGTCGCGTTCGTCATACTGGTCCTTTCATTCAATCTTGTGGGCGCTGCCATCGCGTTCGGTACCTTGCAGGTATTGAAACTGGCCCTGCAGATGTTCTATGTACGCAAGGCGCTGTCAGAGTCATACCTCGTTCCGAAGCCTGCTTATTTTGACTGGCGCGAGGTACGCACCAACATCGGCTACGGCATCAACGGACTGTTCATGGTATCCGTCGGGGTATTCACCGTGGTCCTGGTATCCCGGTGGATCATCGCCGCTGCAGGACTCGGCGCGAACGGCTTGTTCTCGGTGGCTTGGAAGGTCGCCAGCGTTTACTTCGGCGCCATCTACGCGTCGGCAAGCAGCCACTACTTTCCAAGTCTGGTTGCCTGCAAGGATGATGACGATCTTGGCGCCCGGATCAACGAAGCGATTACCCTCTATTTCTATTTGTTGCCGCCCATCATCATCGCGCTAATGCTCGCCGGCGAGACGCTAATGACCGTACTTTTCAGCACGAAATTTGCGTCAGCCGCTGTCTTGCTATTGTTCCTGCTGCCAGGCGATTTGTTTCGCGTTCTGGCGGAGGCGATGGGAATGGCATTCCTGGCACGGCGTCGACTACTGCCGTATTCGCTGACCTACGTGTTATGGGCTGGCGTCTTCCTGGCGTTGACCTGGCTTGCGATTCCGCGCTTCGGGGTTGTCGGCGCCGCGTATGCCTATCTCGCTGCGCAGGTCGTCAGCGCAATCGCGGTATACGTTTGCGCGAGACGTATATTTTCATTTCATTTTTCGTGGACTGCGCTGCGCGCCATCATCGCGGGTACGACGGCCGCAGGCGCGACAGCTGCGCTTTTGATGCGATCGCCATCGACGCTGTCGCGCTATACGTCCGGCGCGCTAATTTTGGCGCTGTGGCTTGCGACGGCAATGACGGAAACGCAGTTTCGCCAGTTGGCCTTGGCGACCTGGGAAAAGTTGCGATTGACCCGCCAGCGGAGCGTCCTGTGAACTTACTCCGCCACCTACTGTGCCGAACCTCGGATGACAAACATCACGCGCTGCATCTCAGCAGGTGCATTGTGCGGTCGTGCGCTGCATGACTTCGTTACCGAAACTGGCCATCCTGACGGCAAGTTACAACCGTCTCGTATGCCTGTCCCGGTTGCACCGATCCCTGCATGAGCAGAATACGTCGCTGGATTGGATACACGTCGTGGTCGACGACGCATCAGAGCCGGTCATCGAAGCATGCCAGCTCGATACCACCCTCGGACGCCTGAACTTCTCGCGCAACGAACGCAACGTCGGACCATTGGTCACGCGCAATCGGGCCATCGAAAAAGCGTTGGCGCTGTCGGTGGATCTGGTCGCTTTTGTCGACGACGACGACTATGTCCTACCCGATTTTTTCGAGTACGTCGTCGATATGTGGAATGAGCAGCGCAGCGTTGGCTGGTACGTGAGTCGCTGCCGATTCGCAGGTCCGTGCAATCCAGGCACAGAAGCTTGGCCAGACGCAGACGCAGTCTACGATTGGTTCGACGACATGCAGTTGCAAAGGCGCTTCGGCGCCGACGTGATGCATGTGGTTTCCGCTACGCGCCTTGCGCACGTCCGCTTCTCGACCTGGGGGCGCTACCAGCGCGAATGGACATTCCTGGCGCGCCTGGCCAACGAAGGCGGGTTCTTCGCGATGAACCGGGTTACCAAAGTATCGACGTACTCCATCGACGGTATCACGCTGTCCCGGCGCGGAATCGCGCCGGACTTCGTGACCTGCTGGAGCTATGTATCGAAGCCAGCGGTCATCGTCTACCATCGTCCAGGATCGCCACTGGCATGGGTTGCCTTGCTACGGCAACTGATTCGGTTTCCATTTCGAATCGCGGTGCTAGGGCTGAATCGTATGGTTCGACGGAGCGACGGGAATCCCGGAATATAGATTGTTTCATTAGGGCAATGTGTCCTAATCTCAAACTAGCGTGCGGATCGTTCCTTGCACATTCGTCGAAAAGGTCGCATGGGCAAAAAACTCCACAAGATCCGGGCCGCTGAATATTTCGCACGCCTTGCCCGCATGCGCGTGACCTGCTACCTGTCGCGTGCGCGCGGCAATCGACTGGCGGCGCGTATCGCCTGTTTTCCCGGCGATGACATCGGCAACCATATTATCGCGCACGGTTGGTACGAGGATTTGTTGCTGGAGGCCATATTCTCCCAATTTCTCGACGGCGATGCCGCACGCTTTCGCGGCGGCATTGCCGTCGACGTCGGCGCCAATATCGGAAACCACACCCTGTGGTTTTCGCGGCGCTTCGCGCAAGTACTGTCGTTCGAACCCAACCCGATCTGCATCAAACTGTTCGAAGCGAATATGCTGATGAACGGGACCGACAATGTGCGACTGTTCCCGCTGGGTCTGAGCGACCACGACACCGAACTGATGTTTTACGCTAATCAGCACGAAAACCTGGGGCGTTCCGGCGTGACCCCCGCACTGGCCGCGTCGGCGACACACAGCTTTCCGATCAAGGTTGCCCGCGGCGATTCACTTCTGACCAACGAGGTCGTCGGCGAACGCACCATCTGTCTGATCAAGCTCGATATCGAAGGGCATGAGCATGCGGCGCTGACGGGACTGCGCGATACTTTGCTTGCCCATCGACCATTGGTGTTGTTCGAGTCCCATCATGCCATCGGGCATTCCGGGAGCCATGCGATTGTCGCTCAGCTCGCCGAATGGGGATATGCGCACATCTATGTTGTGCAAACCAATCGGTCGCCCTATGAAAATCCGATCCTCAAATTTGCCTACCGATTGCTGAAGGGACTAACCCTGAGCTTGCACAAGGTCGATCGGCCGCCGGACCAAAGTTACAGCCTGATCATTGCCGCAACGAAGCCGCAATGCGAGTCCTGATCCTCGCCCAGCACATCAGCCGCGCGCTGGGTGGCATAGAAATTCAGTGCGACCTGATCGCGCACGAGTTGCTCGCGCTCGGCCATGAAGTCCACTACGCAGTCGTTATGGACAAATCACGTGAGCTACCGACAGCCGAGTACCCTTTGCATCGATGGACTCCGGGCAACACCGCGCAAACAGCCACGCTGTTCGATTCCATACGCGCAGACATCGTCTATCTGCGTCACAACAAGATTGCCTTGCGCGCCACGGCGCGTGCAGCGGCTCGCGCGGGTGTGCCGCTGGTTTTTGCCGCATCCAGTCTGCAGGACGTCGAGCCGTGGAGCTACCATCGCCAACACGTCGCGTGGAGCCCGCGACGACTTGCGTCGGTGGCATGGCAGCGCATCAAGAGTCGCTGGAACTGGAGCGGATTTCACTGGGTATCCGCTGCTATTTCCCTCAACCAGGACTACACCGATCGTTTGCCAGTGACACGCCGCACGCATATTCCCGACGCAATGGACTCGGTCGCCGAATCTTTCGAATGGCCCCGCCCATTTGTGGTCTGGGTTGCGCAGATCAAGGACTACAAAAATCCCGGCGACTACGTCGAACTGGCGCGGCGCTGCGTCGATCTGGATCTGGATTTCCTGATGGTCGGCCAGCTGATCAGCAAGCGTTATCGCTGGATCGCGGATAGTTCGCGATCTCCTGCAAATTTCCACTATCTTGGCGCGAAGACTCCGGTTCAAGTCAACGGAGTGCTGGCGGCAGCGATGGCATTGGTTCACACCTGCGATCCGGAAGGCTTTGGCAACAATTTCATTCAGGCCTGGCTGCAAGGTACGCCTAGCTTTTCGCTGCGCTTCGATCCAGGTGGAGTGATCACACGGGAGCGACTGGGCTCGGTGCCGGGCAACCTGGTCGGACTGGAGCGCGACCTGCGCGCACTGGTCGCCAACAAGTCAGAACGCGCGGCGATGGGCGCCCGCGCCCTGCGATACGCCCGGGAGAACCACGATCCTGCGATCAACACCCGTCGGCTCGCCAGCTTTCTCCTGGGCGTTGTCAAGGAGCGCCCACAGCCTTGAACGTCTTGTTTCTGACCAAGTACCCAATTGACGGGGCCAGCAGTCGCTATCGCGTCTATCAGTACCTGCCCTACCTCGATGCAGCGGGCATCCGCTATCGGGTGCAGTCCTTCATGTCGCCGGCCATGTACCGGCTGATGAATCTGCCCGGCCACAATGTGGCGAAAGTGATCCATGCAACAATCGCAGCGCTGCGTCGGCTCGCGCAGCTCATCCGCTGCCGACGATACGATTTGATTTTTCTGCAACGCGAATGCCTGCCGTTCGGCGCACCTTACATGGAGCGCATCTTCCGCCGCTGCGGAGTACCGCTACTATTCGACTACGACGATGCATTGTTTATCGTAAAACCGAATACGCATGCGGCGCTGCTCGACTTTTTCAAGCGACCTGATCGCGTTGTAAAAATATTCCGCATTGTTGATTGCGTACTAGCTGGCAACGATTGGCTGCGCGATCGCGCCGCTGAATACTGTGCGGATGCGCGCACCTTCCATGTTGCAGAAGATTTGAAGCGCTACACGAACCGCCCGCCGCACCGCGAACACGCAGCGGTCGTGCTGGGCTGGCTGGGTTCGCCCAGCACCGAGAAATACCTCAATCAGATCCGCGAACCTTTGCGCGCCCTGAATCGTCGCTATCCGGCACTGCGATTCAAGATCATTGGTGGAGGCCAGTTCGCAGATCCCGACATTCGGATCGAACACGTCCCGTGGACGCTCGACAGCGAACTCACACAGTTGCACAGCTTCGACATTGGCCTGATGCCCCTGCCATGGGAGGATTGGTCGCTGGGAAAATCCGGCGGCAAGGCGCGCACCTATATGGCGGTGGGCTTGCCCGCGGTTTGTACTGCGATCGGATTCAACAACGAACTGATCCGGGACGGAGAAACCGGTTTCCTCGTGCAACAGTCGGACGCATGGGAATCTGTGTTGTCGCGGTTGATCGAGAGCGCCGACTTGCGCGGACGTATCGGCGACGCCGCGCGCCGCGATGTCGAAGCCCGTTTCTCGCTGGAAAAGCTAGGTCCGCGTTTCGTGCAGATCCTGCGGGAGGTTGGCGCACATGGCGTCGATGCCTGAGCTCTTATACATTTCATACAATGGGATCGACGAACCCCTGGTCGAATCCCAGGTGCTGAACTATCTGCGCGGTCTGGTCCCGCTCGGCTTTCGGTTTACCCTGTTGACGTTTGAGCGGCACTCGCCGGAGCCTGCGGAGACCGCGCGAATCCGCGCTCGACTCGCGGCCGACGGCATCGATTGGCAATGGCTTATTGCGAGCCGAGGTCTTGGTCCCGCGTCGACCGCGCTGGACATTCTGCGTGGATCCAAGGTCGCCAGACGCCTCGCGCAATCGCGTCGGTTTGGATTGACCCATGCAAGAAGTTTCATTCCGGCTCTGATTGCGTATCGGCTAAAGCGCCAACGCGGTCTGCCTTTCATCAACGATCTGCGTGGATTCTGGGTGGACGAAAAAGTCTACCGTCGGCGCATGCGTGGAAATGGATGGCTGTATCAAATAGGGAAATGGTTGGAAGCGCGAGTGCTGCGAGGAAGCGATTTCATCGTCTCTCTGACTGATCGCGGCCAGCACGCTCTGCGCGCCTTTCCGATCTGGAAGGGATACTGCATTCCGCCCATGACGACGATTCCGACCTGCGTCGATCTCCATCGATTCGACGCGTCACCACGCCCGCAAAAAACGTTCTTTGTATTTGGTTACGTCGGTTCGCTCAGCGCGGAGTACCTGCCGGATCAGATCATGGCCTACTTTGCGGCCGCTCTGGCACGCTTTCCCGGCAGCCGTCTGCACCTGATTACCCGCAGCAATGCCGAGCGTCTTCGCGCGCTCGCCCGGGAGCATGCGCTGCCGGAAGACAGTTTGCAGATCGTGGCCGTTGCGCCCGATCGGGTCGCGGAAGCAATCGCGCAGTTCGATGTCGGCCTTTCTTTCATTCGTCCACATTTTTCGAAAATTGCCAGTTGCCCGACCAAGATCGGTGAATACTTGGCGGCCGGCATTCCCGTGGTAAGCAATGCGGGAATCGGTGACCTCGACGCTCTACTCCAGGATTCAACGATCGGCTACGTTTTGCGCACCTTCGACGCCGACAGCTTCGACGCATCGTTTCGACATCTCCAGACGATAACCGCCACGACGGACCTCAGCGCCCAATGCCGGCACGTGGCGAGCCAGCAGTTTTCACTGGCGCTCGGCATACAACGTTATGCCGAGGTGTACCGCTCCGTGCTGAAGGATCAGCGCACTCATGTTTGAAGATATTCTCGAAGGCTTCGCCGCACTCTGTCTGATAGCGATTGCGCTACTGGCATGGTCAATTGCGCGGCGCAGCGGATTTCGTCGGCGCAAGCGACTGAGCGTGCTGAGCGCGCTACCGAAAACAACCTCGAGCGTTCCGAGTGAGGCATCACGGCGTTTTCTATTGCGCGTTTTCCTGGCCGGATTTTTCCTGCGCCTCATCGGCGTGCTCATCATTAGTCTGACCGACGCCATCCGCAGCTTGAGCCTGAGCCCGGATTCGCTGCGCTATCACAATGAAGCCATGGCGATTGCCGAAGAGATGCGCAATGGATTCTTCAACGGGCCGAACTGGATTGATAACGGCTGGTTTCAGCTCACCGGTCTGGTCTACTACCTGCTGGGGCCAAATCCGATCTACATCCAACTGATCAACATTTTCCTGGGCGCGGTGACGCCGCTGGTCGTTTTTCGACTCGCGCTGAGCGTGTTTCGGGTGGAAAAAGTGGCGCGTGTCTCCGCGATGCTGGTCGCGTTCTTCCCGTCCTTCATCTATTGGTCGTGCTTGATGCTGAAAGACCCCTTGTCCATTTTCAGCATCAGCTTGATGGTTCTCTCCGTCGTCCGTTTGCGCAGTCAGTTTTCGATCAGCGCCTTGCTGATGATGGCTTTTTCACTGCTGATGTTGCTCGGAATCCGCGAATATTTGTTCTTTGTGAGCCTCTTCCTGATCGTCGTCTCCTACACTCCGGTCGAAGGACGCCGCACCATTCCACTGCTCGCAACCATGGCCGGCGTCGTTGCGCTCATCGGTGCGGCCACCTACTTCGCCGGCTTCGGCGTTTTCGGTTCGGACTACATTCGTCAGTCGCACTATTTCGACCTGGAATACATCAATCAATCGCGCATCAACATCAGCCATGGTTCTGGTGCGTTCTTCGACAATCCGGAAGATGCAGTCTGGGGCGAAAGTGTTGGATCGACCTTGCGCGCACTGGTGGCCGCCATCTATTTTTTCTTCGTATCGATCGACTTGTCGCAAATTGGCAGCCTGCGACAACTGATGGCACTGCCGGAAATATTGACGATTCTTTGCATGCTTCCCAATCTATTTCGCGGCCTCGTGCACAGCTGGGACAACGCCCGGCAACAGTCCCTGCCCATTGCGGTATTCGCATTTGGTCTGCTCGCGGTCTATGGTTCCGCAGCGACCAACATGGGCGCGATGTTCCGCTGGCGCATGCAGGCGCTGCCGCTGCTGCTCGTGTTCATGGTGTACGGTGCATTTGTGCATGGACGTGGCGCTGTCTACGCTATTCTCAGACGCCTTAGATTTTGAGAGCCCGCCATCCGCCGCATCGACGCCATCGTACTGGGACTCTCACCGACCGGGTTGTATGCGGTCAGAGAGCTGGCACGCGCTGGCGGGCGCGTACTGGGTATCGATGCCAGACATGGCTGCGCGCAGCACTCCAACCAGGTGCAAGAGCATTGGCGTATCGCCGACTCCGACGAGCTGTTGGCTCGATTGTCGGCTTTGCGCGCCAGTCAATCAACGCCGCCCGTCCTGCTACCGACGAGTGATCACTACATCGAATTCGTCGCGCAAAATGCGACCACGCTGCGCGACCAGTTCCGCTTCGCGTCGTGCTATTCCGACGTCGCTACGGTGTTGCTGGATAAGCAACAGTTTCATCAGCTATGCCAGCGCCACGGTCTGGATACGCCGCAGGTCTGGCAAGCGCAGGATCGCACTGAACTGGATGCCGTCATCGACGAGATTTGCTATCCGTGCATTCTCAAGCCAGCCCTGATTCACCGCGCCCGGGTGCATTTGCGCGGCAATAAAGTGCTGCTGGCGCGCTCTCGTCGTGAGTTGATCGAAGTCTTCGCTCGCCTGCCGGACGATGTTGGCGGCTGGTTGATCCAGGAAGTGATTCCGGGCACAGAATCCAATATTACCCTTTTCGCTGGGTACGTGAATCAGGCTGGCGAGATGCAGCAGGCGTTCACGGCGCGAAAACTGCGCCAATATCCGCCCGGATTTGGCTCCGCATCGCTGGTCGAAAGTGCAGTCTGCCCGGAGACCGCGAGGCTCTCCATCGACTTCCTCCGGGCGATCGGCTTTCGCGGCGTCTGCGGTACGGAGTTCAAGCGCGACCCGCGCGATGGCCGTCTCAAGATCATCGAGATCAATCCACGCCCCACCCTGTGGTTTCAACTCAGTCACGATGCGAACAAGCGAATCGTTGAAGCCGCGTGGCGAGACCTGAGCGGTCTGGCGGTTCCTGAAGACCGACCGCAGCGCGAAGACGTGCAATGGCGCTACGCGCTGAAGGACGTTGCATCGGCATGGTTCTATTTCCGTCACCGCGACTTCGTTTTTCCCGCACCGGAGACTACTGCGTCGAATCGCGCGCAGAGAAAATCCTGGGCCGTCTTTGACTGGCGGGATCCCCTGCCGACCCTGGCCGAGCCGCTCGCCTATTTGTATAAATCGGTGTGGGGACGATGACGAAAATCCTCATCGTCAATGCCGACGACTTCGGACTCTGTGCAGGCGTCAATGCCGCGATTATCGACGCATACGAAGCCGGCAGTCTGTCGAGTACGACCTTGCTGGTGAATGGCGAGGCAAGCACAGCCGCGGCACGGTTGGCCCAATGCCATCCCGGACTCGGCGTGGGACTACACTTCAATTTGACACTCGGTCGACCGAGCTCGGCGCCGGATCGCGTCAGCAGCCTGTTGACGCGCGACGGACTGTTTCCTCATCGCAACGAACTCGCGCGCCGTCTCTTGTTGGGCCGTATCCGGCGCGACGAGCTGGCGCGCGAGCTGGCTGCGCAGTTGGCGGCGTTCGCAAACTTGGGATTGATCCCCACGCACCTTGACAGCCATCAGCACGTGCATGGATTCCCCCCGGTCTTCGATGCGCTGGCAGAGGTCTGCGTAGAGCGCTCGCTGCCGCTGCGACAGCCGTGGGTCGCTCCGTTTCCGATATCAAGCGCGGGTGTCGGAAGACGTCTGCGCACCCGTGTGCTGAACGGGATGAATGTCTACAACCATCGCCGTTGGAAAAAGACACTGCGCAACAATGCGGCATTTACCAGCGTGTTCGATTTCGGCAAGCTACCTGCTGATCTGGCTGTCGATCACTATCGCAGCTTGCTCCGCGAGGCTGGGTCGCCCTGCGAACTGATGGTGCATCTGGCGCGCGACCCAGGTGACGTCGAGGGTCTGACGCGGATCGGCGAGACCGCCCACGCGGAATGGACGGTTCTGATACGCAGCGATTTTTCGGCCATGCTCACCGAGCAAGGCTGGCAGCTGCAATCGTATCGTGAGGCGTTCAAGCAGAAGGAGGATTGATGCACCACGACCAGTTTGAAGGACGTCTCTCAGCGTTGCAGCATTGGTCCTTCCGCGAAGCGCTGTTTCTGACCCTGGCCAACTACTTGCCACGTCTGTGGCTGCTGGACCGTTATCGCTACGTGCTGTATCGGCTCGCCGGAATCCGCATGGATGGTCGGTGCACGATATACGGCCCGATCAGCATTCGACCCTATGGCGGATGTCGCCAGATCCATATCGGCGAGGACACGTTTTGCAATGTCGCAACCGCGTTCACCGTCGTTTATGACGGGGTACGCATTGGCGCCCGGGTGCAGATCGGCCCGCGTGTCAGTTTCGAAACCATGGGGCACCAAGTGGACTATTTGCCCGGGCACGGCAGAGGTCGAACCTCCGCGCCGATCATTGTGGAAGACGAGGTCTGGATCGGCGCAAACGCGCTGATTCTGCAAGGTGTCACGATTGGTCGCGGTGCAGTGGTGGCCGCGGGCGCCGTCGTTCACCGCGATGTAGCCCCTTTCACCCTGGTCGGCGGAGTTCCGGCTCGGAAAATCCGTGACTTGGTCGCTCGTACCGCCGCGGCGGCAGATCCGTGAAAGCGATCCTGTTCGCCAACACTGACTGGTATTTATATAATTTTCGCTTAAGTCTGGCCGTGGCGCTGCAGCGCCAGGGTGTCGAGGTGCTGTTATTGTCGCCACCCGGTGACTACGGCGAAAAACTCCAGGCGCTGGGATTGCGCTGGATCGCCGTACCCTTGCAGCGACGCAGCCTCGGCCCTTTGCGCGAACTACGCGTCGTGTGGTGGTTGTGGCGTTTGTTTCGCCACGAGCATCCGGATCTGGTGCACGGCTTTACCATCAAATGCGCGGTATACGCCTCGCTTGCAGCATGGCTGGCTGGAGTGAAAGCCAGCGTCAATGCCGTCACCGGCATGGGCTATGTTTTCACCAGCACCGATCGACGTGCCCGCCTGCTGCGACCGCTCGTGCGGGGCGTCATGCGCATCGCGTTCCACGGTCGCCGCAAACGGCTGATTTTGCAAAATGCGGCGGATGTCACCTGGTTCACCGAACAAGGGTTGGCAGACCCGGATTCCGTGCGACTCATCGCAAGTTCCGGCGTCGACGTCAGCCGTTTCGTCCCTCGCCTGCACGATTCTTCGCCGCTGGCACCGTTGAGGGTGATCCTGGCCGCGCGCATCCTGTGGGACAAAGGCATCGGCGAATTCATCGCGGCGGCGCGGCAATTGCGCGCCGAGGGAAGACATATACACTTCCACGTTGCCGGAATGCCCGACTCCGGCAACCCCTCGTCGGTTCCGCGCTCCGTGATTGAAGCCTGGGTCGAAGAAGGCACGATCGAATGGCTGGGACACGTCGATGACATGCCCACGCTGTTCGCCAGCGCCGATGTGGTCGTACTGCCGAGTTATCGCGAGGGCTGCCCCAAGTCCTTGATCGAGGCCGCTGCTTGCGCGCTGCCCTTGATCACCACTGACGTGCCGGGCTGCAACGACGTAGTCACCCACAACGTGAATGGCCTCCTCGTTCCGGTCCGCGACGCCACGGCGTTGGCCCAGGCGATCGCTCGTCTCGCCGATGACCGCCCCTTCGCGCGGCGCCTTGGCCTCGCCGCCCGCGAGCATGCACTCCATGCTTACAGCGAACCGGTGGTGCTGGCACGCACCTTGGATGTCTATCGCGAATTGATCCCCGGATTCGGGACGCGCGATGCAGAGCGGTGCTAATTCACCGCCGGATTGGATTCGTCTATCGCCCGGACGATGCCTCCTGTCTTTCGAGGATCTCGACCCGCGACGGATTGACTTGAAGGAAGCCGGCTGCAGAATCTGGTGTACAGCCATCTGACCCGTTCGACGAACTCGCTCCTCGGTCACTGCGCTTGCGAGCCACGGCTCGCAAGCGCTCCATCGAGTCCCGCGGAAAGAATGGCTCAATCGACTATCGAGCCATTTTAGCCATCTTTCTTTTTAGCCAAATATTTCATCGGACTGGCGGTATAGGTGCCATGATCTTCGCCTTACTTTCGCTCACCCGCCGTCGCATCGCGCGCCGCGCGGAATTCCGATGCCGCATCCCAGTTCGGCCAGCGCGTGGAATTGGCGAGATCGTTGCCCACGGTGTAGAGCAGCTGCAGATCGTGGGCCATGCCGGTGAACGGCCAGTCCGCCTTCCACTCGTCGCTGGGCTGGTGATAGTTGTCGGTGTTGTAGGCCTTTTCCGACGCTTCACCTGCTGCAACGCCACCTTGTATCCAGTCGTTGCCCGAACCGAATGAAATCGCCGGAACGCCGCGTTTGGCGAACGGAAAATGATCGGACCGGAAGAAATGGCCGGCTTCAGGTTTTGGATCCGGGCTGTAGACCAGATTCCAGCGCTTCGCGGTTTCGATCAGTTCATCGAGCAGTTCGACTTTGGCGCTGCCGGAGGTGTTGAAATTGCGCGACAAGCCGTACGGACTCAACGCATCCACGTTCAGAACCGCCACTGTTTTGGACAAAGGATAAAGTGGATTTGCCGAATAGTACTCGGATCCGAGCAGGCCTTTCTCCTCCGCAGTGACATTGAGAAACAGCACCGAGCGCTGCGGGCGCGGCCCTTTGGCGTAGGCGCGGCCCATTTCTATCAGCGCCGCGGTGCCTGTGCCGTTGTCGACCGCACCGTTATAGATGCGATCGCCTTTGGCGTCGGGTTCACCCACGCCCAGGTGGTCCCAGTGCGCACTGTAGATGACCGTTTCGTCGGGGCGCTTGCCGCCCTCGACGCGCCCGGCAATGTTCTGTGAGGTGATGATCTTGGCATCCACCGCATAGCTGGCGGACAAGGTGTCCTTCAGCGCGATGGGCTTGAAATCGCGTGTCTGGGCCTGACGTTTGGCAGCCTCGAAATCCAGTCCTGCACGTTTGAACAAATCGACCGCGAGGTCGCGCTGGATCCAGCCTTCCATGCGCGTGTGGGCGCTGGCCGGCGTCTTGCGCACGATATCGAACATCACGTTGGTATTGGAATTCTTCACCGTTGCCCAGCCGTAGGAGGCCGGATCGGTCTCGTGCACGATCAACAGACCCAGCGCGCCCTGGCGCGCGGCTTCCTCGAATTTGTAGGTCCAGCGACCGTAATAGGTCATCGCCTTGCCACCAAAATCGCCGCTGCCGGATTCGAAATCGGGATCGTTGATCAGCACGATGCCAACCTTGCCCTTGAGATCAACACCTTTGAAGTCGTCCCAGTTGCGTTCCGGCGCCTTCACGCCGTAGCCGAGGAACACCAGTGGCGCGTTTTCGATCGCGACGGATTTGGAGCCATCCTGTGCAGCGCGCACCGCGATTTCACTGCCCTGGGTCAGCGCACGCGATGCTCCGCCATCACTCAAGCTGAGTTTCAACGGACCTTTGATCTCAAACCGTCCCAGCGGCACCGCCTGCGTCCAGCCGCGTTTGCCGTTCTTGAGGTCCCCGCCGGGTTGCAACCCCGCTTCTTTCATCTGGGCGACGACATACTCGACGGTGCGCGTTTCGCCAGCGGTCGCCGGGCCACGCCCTTCGAAGGCATCCGAGGACAGGGTTTTGACTTCCGCCGATAGGCGTTGGGGATCGAAGGTGGGCGGCTCTGCAGCGAGCGCCGTCGCACAGGCCGTAACCAGCAGCAGCGGTGTGAGCATCGGTTTCATCGAAGTCGATCCGGTGTGAAAGTCACCCGATACTAACAAAAGCCCTGCGGCAGGAATCCCTGACTAATGGCGCATTGCACGGGGCCGGGTCTGAGCGAAGCTGGCAGGTCTGCTGAACCGGTCCGCAAGTCGTGCGGCGAGGTCGACGACACTGCGCCGAACTTTCCCACTTTCCCAGCTCGGTAACAAAGCAACAAAGTCGCGCCAGGCCGATGTTGCCCACGGTCGACAGCCGCGCAGCATCGGCCGGTGCAGACTCAGGCAACCCTTCCCGATTCCGCCGTGTGATGAAAATCGGTCATCGCATCGAGCACGGCCCGCGGCGATTCCATCTGTGGGTAGTGGCCTATGCCCGGCAGTTCGACGATATCGGCGTGCGCAATCAGTGCGCGGTAGCGGTCGACCATTTGTGCGCCCGAGACGGGATCATCCATACCCACGATCAGTCGCACCGGTCCGGAGGCACGCTGCAGTGCATCGACCCAGCGCGCTCGCCGTGCCAGGCGCTCGGGAATGTAGCGGATCAACTGATGCATGCGCCGCTGGCCTTGCGCATGCACGATCAACTGCCAGCACTCGTGCAATTGTTCCGCATTCGGCTGGGTGCGCGCACCGAATACCGCGCTGAAACTGCGCGCGAAAGTCCGCTCGGACAATGCGCGGGCGATGAACGGCCCCAGCGAAGTCAGCAGCATCCGCTGAATCAGGCGTGGTCGATGCGTTTCCGGAAACAGCCCGCCGTTCAGCAGCACGGTCGACACGATGCGCGATGGTTCGCCCTGATCCACGCGCTGGATGTCCCGCGCCAGCAACTCCTGCGCAACACTGTCACCCAGATCGTGGGCCACCACGTGTACGCGAATAATGTTCCGTTGCTTGAGCAGCGCTTCACACAGATCGGCCTGGTCGCAGACCGAATACGCGTAGTCACGTGGCTTGTCAGACCAACCGAATCCGATCAGGTCCGGTGCCAGCACGCGATCAAAGCGCTGCGTCAGCGTGGGCCAGATGGACTGCCAGTCCCAGCTCGCAGTCGGAAATCCGTGGATGCACAACAAGCCCGTACCGCTGTCGATGCCGCTGTGCTGGTAAAAAATCCGATGCCCGCGATATTCGAAAAAATTTCCGCTGGAGCGCCACGCTGCGAAATCCACGTCGTCAGTCCCTGAAACCGGGATCGATGCGATCCAGGCGGCGCAGCAGACCTGGCCAGACCAGGCCGCTGCCGAGACCCCGGGTGACTTCCTTCTGCATCATCCGCGCGCCGTCGAGGATAGGCTGAGGCACGCTCACGAGCTCGCCACCACCCTGCGCGCGAACCTGGATCATGCACGTGGATTCAAAAATATACATGGACAGGAACGCATCGGCGATGGTCGCGCCGACAGTCAGCAAGCCGTGATTGCGCAGCATCAGGAACGTGTTTTCGCCCAGGTCGCGCACCAGCCGCGGTTTCTCATCCGCATTCAAGGCGACGCCTTCGTAGTCGTGATAGCCCAGTGAGGACAGTACGAATATACTTTGCTGTGAAATCGGCAACACGCCCTGGCGCTGCGCCGACACGGCGATGCCATTGATCGAATGACAATGCATCACGCACTGCGCGTCGTCGCGTTTTTCGTGGATCGCGCTGTGGATCGTGAAGCCCGCGGGATTCACTGGATACGGCGACTCCAGCACCTTGTTTCCCGCCAGGTCGATCTTCACCAGGCTCGACGCAGTGATCTCGTCAAACAGCAGGCCGTAGGGATTGATCAGAAAGTGATGATCCGCTCCGGGCACGCGCGCCGAAATATGCGTGAACACCAGGTCATCCCAGCCAAACCTCGCCACCACTCGATAAGCTGCCGCCAGATCGACGCGCAGTTGCCATTCCGCATTCGAAACCTGGGACCGCAGGGATGGCGTGGTGACGTTCATCGTTGGCGTCCGGCAGAGAGGCTGCCCCGATCTTGCCAAATTCCAGCGCCTACGCAAGCCTTGTCGGAATCCGCTGTCGCGGCACGTGCGACGAAGAGTACGCTGGCGATCGGGTCGGTCAGGTCGCAGGAGAAATCAGACCGGCCAGGTTTGGCGCCTGGCCGGTCTTTCCGCCGCCGTACGTCGGACAGCGGATCGGGGGCAACTCGGTGAATTGTTGCTTATTGCAATCCTCGCCTACTGGAATCCGTTTGCAAAGATCGCATCGGATGCTTCGGACAGATCGACCACGAACTGGTTACCGTTGCCGCGCACTTCCAGTTTCCAGCCGCTGCGAAACTCGTCGTTGTCGAGTGAATGCCAGTCGACCAAGGTCAGCGTCGCATTCGCCGGCGTCAGCACATTGATCGCCAGATCCCCCGCGCGCGCGGTATGTCCGGAGATGACCGGCATGCTCGGAACGTTGAGCTGGAATACCGCCTGCACGCCGCTGCCGATCGCGAACTGGTCGCTCACACGAAGTACCCGGTTCGCGAAATGCAAGGTGCGCTGCCAGGACGTGATGTCCGGATTGCCGGCGTAGGCCGGGGTCAGGTTGGCGCTGACATCGAGCACACCGTTGGCGCCGGGTGTCACGGTCATGTTTGACGTGGTGTTGTCGCGCTGGTTGATGGTCTGTCCATTCTTGACGAAGCGCACGACATTGTGCACATCCGTGCCCTGCTGAATTCCACTGTGGGTCCAGATGTTCTCCGTCACCGCGAGCCAGTGATGCGCGTACAGCGTGAAGCTGCCCTGGTCCTGGTGCGCATGCGACTCAAGGTACGGTCCGGCCATGAACGACAGCCACATTGCATTGGTGTCCCACGCCGTGCGTGCAAACAAGGCACCGGTGCCGGTCGCACGATAGTAGAGGGCCGTGGGAACCTGACCGCCGCTGCCGACGGGCAGCATGTCGTGGCGGAAATTGAAACCGCTGCTCATCTGCGGCATCGAGATGTTGCTCAGCCACCAGGTTGCCCGCTGTTGCGCCGCGGCGTTGTTGCTCATCGCACGCGCCTGCAAGACGACATTGCGATGGTAATCGTAGATCGCCGGTTCCGAGACCCGCGCCTGATCGCCGAGGGGAGCGACGAAGTCGCGCGTCGGTACGGTCGCGTGAATCCAGTAGTCCAGCGAGTCGTTCAGATGCGTGTTCTGCGTCGCAAGATTGGTGCCGGTGTTGTCGCGCCAGAATCTATACAGCTCGAACAGGCGTTGGTGCGAGAGTCCGTAGCCCGTACCTTCGCGGCTGCCGCCTCCCGGGAGCGCCGCAAAATACGCGGTCAATGGCGGGATTTTCTGCGTTTCCAGAAACGTGCGCCATGGGCTGCTGTTGCTGGCAAACGTCCAGTACATGGTCGCTTCCAGAAAGCTATAATGGTAATTGTTTCCCGGATTGTCGATCGACCAGCCTGCCCATGGCGCCGGGTGGCCGCCCCAGCTCGCCGTATCGTGGTGCCAAACGTTCCACACCGCTTGCTCCGCGTATGCGGCCCAGCGCGTGCGTTGCGAAGGCGTCAGGAGCGGATTGCACCAGTCGTAGACCAGCGCGAGATCGCCGATCATCCCACCGACATACAGGTATTGATCGCCTGCAACTTCGGGCACCTGATTCGCCGCGATGGCCGCTTCGGCCGCAACGACCTGCGCCTCAACCATCTGGATCGCCAGGTTGGCGTAGGCCGCGCCGCCCTGAACGCGATAGACGTAGGCGGCATCAGTGGCTGAAAACGCATAGCCGGGATTGCCGGCCACGGCCTGATCGACCCAGTTCTTGAAGCGGATATAGGACGGTGATGCGGTGTTCACGTAACTGAGATCGAGCGTGATCGCCGCCGGAGCGGAAGTCGACACACTGCCCAGGGTGATCAAGACACCCAGCAATGGCAGGACAGATAAAGTGCGCATGGTGCAGCGATCCCGTTCAAGGTGATGGATCCCGCCCCTCAATCGGGCGCGAGAATTTTCCGCGCCGGACTCTAGGCCAGCGCACGTTCGCAAACCGTGCCGCAGTCGAGATCCAGTGCGCCAAAAGAAGAGCGGGAATCCGGCCGGCCACGGCTTCCCTGCCCAACCGAACCCCCGCTCCGCCCCGCCTCTCCCAAGGCAGAATCGGCGCACCGCGCATTTGCGGCCCGATCGCATCGGGCTTACACGAGACTAGGCGCGCAACAGGGGCAGGAAGCGACATCGGCCAACGAATTGCCTGGGAGAGACCTTTCGCCAGCAAGATCGGGCGCGAAGCCGGCAGAGGCGTGCTATCGTTTCCGGCCCACGGTCGGCCGCGGGCGCTGGTGCCTGTCGGCCGCCGATTTCGCAGAACCCAGAAGGATACCAATGAACATTTCCATGTACGCCGCATCGGTGCCGGTATTCCGCCAGATGCTCGCGAGCCTGCGCGAAATCCTGGTCAAGACCGAAGCGCACGCACTCGAACGCAAGATCGAGCCCGCCGCACTGCTGCAATCCCGTCTCTACCCCGACATGTTTCCGCTGCTGCGCCAGATCCAGATCGCCTGCGATTTTGCGCGCGGCGTCAGCGCACGTCTGGCGGGCGTCGACGTTCCGAGTGTCGACGACCAGCAACAGTCGTTCGCCGATCTGCTTCAGCTGATCGACCAATCGATTGCCTTTATCGACGGAATCGCCGCACAGAAATTCGAAGGCAGCGAGACGCGGGAGATCGTCACGCGTCCGGGCACACCGAAAGAAAAGCGTTTCACCGGCATCGACTACCTGCTCGGTTACGGCGTCCCGCAATTCTTCTTTCACATCACCACCAGCTACGCGCTGTTGCGTCATGCCGGGATCGAAATCGGCAAGCGCGACTACATGGGACAGCGTTGATCGAGAGTAAGTCTCCATTTTGAATTCGGTTCCGCGAATGCGTTGCCGAGAGGACATGATGAACTGCCAGTCTGTACTTGCGCCGTGTCTCTTCCTGTTTGCTTTTGGCGCCATCAACAATGCTCAGGCACAGCTGCTCACGCCCGTCGTCCAGCATGTGGGTGACTGCGAAAATCGTTGGGTGCTGATCGGCCCACCGAATGCGCAGACACGCAAACTGGGATTCCTATACGTCGATCCCGGTGCCGGTTTTACGCTTCGATCCGAAGGCGATGTCGCTACCGACGACAAGGGCACGCTGGTTCGTCAGCCGAATGAACTCGACGGCAAGGCCAGCGTGATCGTCAGAATTGGCGACAATCGTTCGCTGGTTTGCCTGGACGCTGCGCAGGTGGAGGCACTCGGTTTCCCGGTACGACCCGATTGGTTGGACAACTATGCCGACTCGCGCACGGCCAATGAACATGAGGTGAGCTGGGGATCGCACTACAACGGAATCGGCGATATTCCCCACGCGCTGGAATTTCTGTTGCGCGCTCAGAAAGCCGGTGAAACTTCAGAGTCGCTGTGGTTCGAACTCGGCTACGCCTACAACGCGAGTGGCGAATTTGCCAAAGCCGAGGCTGTGTTGAAACCTGCCGTTGATGCGCATGGAAAAAACAGTCTGCTGTTGGGCGAACTTGCATATGCCAAAAGCGAGCTGCACGATTTTCGCAGCGCCATCACATTCTACAAGCGTGCCATCGACGTGTTTCACGACGGCGAAGCCGATCGTCGTCCGGCCTATGCGCAGAATCTTGCGGTGACCTACTGCAAGCTGGGCGATGCCGTCGAGTCCGCGAAATGGAGCAAGAAGGGCAACGAGTGGCGCGAAAAGGCCGCTCTGGAAATGGGCGTTGACGCTCAGCCGGTTCTCGCTCCAGCAAATTGCGCAAACCCTTGAGCAAGAGCAGTCCGGCGAAGCAAGGCTTCGCCGGACTCGCCTGCACTGCATCGATCGTATTCACCCCGGTTGATCCCGCACGCGCGATCCTGGCCAGTGGCAGCAGCGCCTCGCAACACTTCGCCGCGTCAAGCACGTGCCACCGCGGGTTACGCAGCGACGTCCACCAACACCAGTTCCGCGTCTTTCAGCGCCGTAACGCGCAATTCCCGTTCGTCACGGATCGCGGCACCGTCGCGTGCACTGATCACCACGTCGTTGACACTGACTTCGCCCGACGAAGGGACGAGATACGCGCGGCGTTGCGCAGCGAGCTGGTACGTCGTCGACTCGCCAGCTTTCAAACGTGCGCCGAGCACTTTTGCGTTGGCGCGAATCGGCAACGCGTCGGTGTCTTCTGCTGATCCGCTGGCCAATGCGACGAATCGACCCGCGCGATCCGCGCCCGGAAACGGTTTCGCACCCCAGCCCGGCGCGGCACCGTTCTTTTCTGGAATGATCCAGATCTGGAATATCTTCGTCGTACTGGTTTCGCGGTTGTACTCGGAATGCGTAATGCCGCTGCCGGCACTCATCACTTGCACGTCACCTGCTTCCGTACGCCCCAGATTGCCTTGGCTATCCTGATGGGTGATGGCGCCTTCGCGCACATAGGTGATGATTTCCATGTCCGAATGCGAATGCGGCGGAAAGCCCGTGTTCGGCGCGATCGCGTCGTCGTTCCACACGCGCAGCGAGCCCCAGCCCATGCGCGCCGGATCGTGATAGCCGGCAAACGAAAAATGATGCTTCGCGTCCAGCCAACCGTGGTTCGCGCCGCCAAGACTGGCAAAAGTTCTGCGCTCGATCATGACCTTGTACTCCATTCGTGAACGACGCAATGTGCGTCGTGCTATGACGCCACTGTAGCGAATCGTCATCGCGGAATAATGAGGCACGCGGAAACAATCTATTTCGAATTGTACCGGGCTAAGTCATGTGGCACGCCATGCCTGTGGACGCGGTCGTCGGCAGTCAGTCGGCCTTGAGAACGGCGTGCATGCGTGCGTAGTCCTTGCGGTATTGACGCGCCAGCTTGGTCTTCTGCGTCGCGCTGAGGATCTTGCCCGACACCTGGAAGAACTTCTTTTCTTCCTCGCGCAGATGGTGGTGCACTTTTTCCGAGAGCTTTTTCGCCGTGGCCATCCAGCCAGGGTCGCTCAAGGTGCGGGTCTGCAAATCTTCCACCAACTCATCCAGCTCATGATGCTCGTGCAGTGCATGGCGAGAGGAGCTGAGCCCCTTGTCATCGAGCATGATCGGAATGTAGAGAAAGCGCTCTTCCGCTGCCTCGTGCGCGGCGAGTTCGATGCGCAACTGGTTGAACAGATCGTGGCGCGACTGCGTGCGCGGTGCGGAACGCAGCAGCTTGCGGCACAGCGAGCGCTGGATTTCATGACTCTCGCGCAGTGCGTCGTAAATGGTCTCTGACACGGCCTGACTCCTTGGCGTCGAATTCCAAGCGCAGATTACGACGACGCAGCACGCGATGACAGCGTCAGCGTGAATGAGGGATAACCGAAGCGCATCTGTCGACCCGAATCAGGGCTGTTTCGTGGCGTGCCGACGCGCAGCCACTTCGCACTCCGCTTGTGAACTAGCGTCTTTGTATACCTGGCCACACAAATCCGACGCGCTGAAACCGTGCACAAGCGTGCGCGCGGGGCGCCGCACGGATACCCATCCGCAACGCAAGCTCAGGGTTTTGCGGCAGCCGCTGCGGCGAACAGGTGCTCGAGCCTGGCATGTGCCGGACCGATGGCGTCGATGACGGCCTGAGCCCAGTCGAAATATTCCCGGCGCCGCTGCAACGACCAGGTGGCGGGAGCGTTGTGCGCGACGTCGCGCAGGTTTGACGTCTTGTCCGCGAGTTTGACCAGCTTCGCTGCCGCGCTCAGATGGCGGGCATGATCAATCTGCCGCTGCTTGCGTTCGTCGCGCGTCAGTTCCTTGTCGTCCGTGACATCCTCGACGATGGCCAGCACGCTGTCGCCGAATTGCGCGCGGATCTCTGCCCGACGATCCGCGATGAATTCCTGCTGCTCGCCGCTGCAATCCTCGATCACGTCATGCAGCACCGCCGCGCAGAGCACGTCGGTGTCGGTCACGCCCGCCTCGACCGCAAGAATGTTGAGCAAACTGATCGGGTGGTTGATATACGGCGACGCGTCTTCGTCCTTGCGACGTTGGTCGCGATGCTGCAGCGCTGCGTAGTGCAGTGCGGCGATCAGACGGGATAGATCGTGCGCAGCGACGGTCATACAAGGATCCTCGATTCGCTGCGGCGGCAGCGCGAAATTAGTGCTACAGGCACGCGAGCGGCCGATCGCCGACGGTGTGCGGAGACCGCGGCCTGCAACGCTGGAAATCCCGTGGCAGACCGCGGCGTCGCGCCGGCTCCTCACATCGCCCACTCATTGTGCGCCGGCGAATGGACCGCAATTATGGCCACAGCCACATGAATACCAGGGCGCTGATCGTTCCGTAAATCAGGCAGTCGAGCAGATCCTTGAACACGATGCCCCAGGGTTTTCCCATCCAGATCGCCATCTGCACGCTGCCGCCGAAATAGGTCAGCAAGCTGATCATGCCGACCAGATGTCCGGCGCGATGGTGATCCGCAGCCAGCCCGAATGCCTGCAGCGCAAGCCCACCCGCGATCGTTGCGACGACCACGGTGAACACGAACCACTGCAGCAGCGCCGCGCCCATCGTCGGAGGTCCGTTCTTGCGCAGAGTCAGCAGCCCGATCGGGCCTTGCACGAACTTCTGCTGCATCGTCTCCTGCTGCATGTCCTTCATATCTTGACAATGCGGCAAACTATACTGTCCCGGCCCTGCCGCGCCGTCGCGAATGGCGGCGCGAACCGCATCTTCGTTGCCGAGTTTCTTGTAGTCCGAGTTGTGCCAGCGGATCACCATATGGATCAGGGCGCTGGCAATAAAGACCAGTACAGCGGTAACCAGGATGGGCATCCAGAGGTGCGGCAAATCGTTCATGACGAACTCCTGTAGTCGTGGATTCGGTACCACTTTTTGCTTATACCACGATGCCGCAGTGCACTTGAATTCGTCGGCGTGCTGGCGAAGCTGTCCAACAGCGCCACGCGGCGTTGCTTACGCGGCCAGCTCCAGCGCGGTCGCACCAGCCACCCGGTTACGCCCCGCCCGCTTGGCGTGATAGAGCGCGCGATCGGCACGGCCCAGGGTCGCTTCGACCTTCCCGGTCGAGGCGCGCCACTCGGCAACGCCAATACTCACAGTAACCCGGACACCCTGGAAATCTGCCCGTTCGACGGCGAGGCGCAGACGTTCGGCGAGTTCAATGCCGACACTTTCAGCAACATCGACCAACATGATCGAGAACTCCTCGCCGCCGTAGCGGAACAGCGGCGTGCCCGGATCCAGCACGCGCCCGAGCTCGGCGGCGACCTGGGTAATGATGCGATCACCGACCAGATGGCCGTGCTGATCGTTGATCGACTTGAAGTGGTCGATGTCGAGCAGCAGGAACGTGCACTGGGTGCGTTTCGTAGCAGCCCGGCCCAGTTGCTCAAGTGCCTCATTGAAGGTGCGCCGGTTGAGGCAGTTGCTCAGCGCGTCGTGATCGGAGTGGTAGCGCAGCATCGTGGCGGCGCGTTCCTGCAGAAGTGCATAGGTGTACATGAAGCAGACCATCAAGCCGTAGCCACTGCCAAAACGCACCACCTCGATGACGGGTACCAGCAGCGAGGTGATCCACGTGATCATGAGGCCGTAGGCGATCATCGCCGCGAGGGCGGGTCCGGCGCGCAGCAGGAACACCAGCATCGGCGGAAAAATGTACGCCCAGTGCTGCATGTTGCGGCCATGTTGCAGGCCGAACCAAGGCACGAAAATCAGCAAGGCAGCGACCGTCGTGAAGAACACGGTGCCACCCAGGCGACGCGGCAGAAACAGCAGGCCGATCACGCTCGCTCCGGATACGCCAAACACGACCCAGGACAGATTGGCGTTGTCGAGATAGCCCAGCCGCGAGTTCACCGTCGCCAACGCCAGCATCAGCAGCATCACCAGGCTGCCGAGCACCAGCGCGACGCGCCAGCGCATGGTGTCGCGCAAGATGGAAAACGAATCGCGGCGTACCATCGTTTTCAGCGGCGGGCTCCGTCACGGGGCGGTTGCAAGGTGTCGACACGACAGTATGCCCACAGGCGCGTCGATGCGTGAATATACGCACCGACCACGACTGTGTCAGATTGCAACACGGTGAACCACGCCACCTGTGATTCGTGTTGCCGAACAGAAAATCCGACTCAGCCCGTTGCCAGCGCCGGGACGCAGTGGCGACCCGGGCGACGCCTGGCCAGCCGGGCGAGCAGCCAGCGCGCCTTCACGCCAATCCACAATCCCAGCGCCAGCCCGTCGCACAGCAGCGGCGAGGTGGATCCGAGCAGGGTTCGCCCGAGCAGGCGCGCCGTGTAGTGCAAATGTTCATACCGATAGTGACCGTACAGGGATGCGGCATAGACGTGCGCGATCTGCCGGCGGGCGTACGGCGCCGGGAACGCATCGCTCGCCACCCAGGCGGCGCGCATGATCTGGTCGTCGCTCCATTCCAGCATGCGGCCGATGCCCACGCGCAGGCGACGCCAGCGTCCGAGTGGACCGGTGAGGCTCTCCTCGGCCGCCAGCAGTGCGCGGAACATGCCGTAGTGACGCGCCTCATCCTTGGCCACATACGCCAGGATGCTCGCCGACATGGGGTCGCGTACCGCATCGCTCAGCACGCGATACAAGGTACTCGCCAACGCCTCGACCACACACCGCGCCACCAGCTCGCCTGCCACCGAGCCGCGCACGGAAACGCCGTCGCAGGCGTGATAGTCGACCGTGGCCAGGTAGGTTTTCATGCATTGTGTAAAATTGAATTCGGTGTCCACCGACTCGCACAGGCGCCGCAGCGCTACGCCGTGCTGGCGTTCGTCCCTATTCCAGGCGTCGATCGCCACGTTCCAGTCGGCATTGCGATGGGCGAACACGGCGCGCAGGTAGTCGCTGTACTGATCCGCGCGCGATTCGACCAGGGCCGTCGCGCGCAATACGTGCATCACATCAGGGCCAATCGTCGCTCCATCGATGCACGCATAGTCGAGCGCCTCGACTCGCCAAGGCCGCGCTGCCGGCTGGAGAAATTGCATGCTGAACTCCCACCGCTGTATGGAGGAAACAGACTCGCCACGCAGGCAGCGCAATCCCTGCGCCACTTCGGGCAATTTCGGGCGGAACCGCGGCCCTGCGCTGGCAGTGCCGATGGGCGCGGACGCATCCGACTCAACCGGGCCTCGCTCCGCCGCAGTCGACCACAATGAATACACATGGATTTGTGCACAATCAACCGACCCCAAGAACGTGCCTGCGCGGAGCACCGACGCAGAGCTGCAGACGAATATGGTACAAAAATCGCATCCTTCTGCTGTCGCTGCAATTTCCCACTGCCAACTCCGAGACCCTCGTGATGCGCACGCTCGTCCTGCTCGTTTTGCTGTCGTGTGCGATGAGTGCCCACGCGCGCTTCGTTGTCCAGAAAACCAAGCTCGAATCCGACCAGTACACGGAACTCAGCGCCTCGCTCAAGGAGCAACACGTACTGCAGGGCGTCGCGACGGAACTCAACAAGACCATCGACACGCCGACCAAGGTCAGCCTGCGATTCGCCGAATGCGGCGAAGCCAATTCGTTCTACGACCCCACTACGCAGGTCGTCACGATGTGCCTGGAACTGATTGAGAGCGCCTATGAAAGCGTGCGTGCGAAGCATCAGACCGCCGAACAGCTTGATGACGCCGCCGCCAGCGTGTTCGTATTCTTCCTGTTCCACGAGATCGGCCACGCGCTGATCCATGTGCTGGATATTCCGATCACCGGCAAGGAAGAAGACGCCGCGGACCAGCTCTCGGCCTGGCTGCTGATCGACGACGAGGACGGCGACAAGACCGCGCTGGACGCCGCCACCAGCTTCTACTTCGATTCGCAGGCCGATGGCGATGCCGACGAAACCGCGTTCGCCGATGAGCATTCGCTCAACAAGCAGCGCTATTTCAACATCCTTTGCTGGGTTTACGGCAGCAATCCCGACGCGCACGCCGACCTTGTCAGCGACGACGAACTCCCGGAAGCCCGCGCCGAGCAGTGCGCCGGCGAATATCAGCGCCTGGACAAAAGCTGGCGAACGCTGCTTTCCGAACACATCAAGAAATAGCGAAGGCGGCTCGACCCTCCCTCGCCCGGTGGCCGATCGGCGCAGCATTCGACGCGCCGGAATCGCTCGGGAATCGCGTCATTGGCCGATCGGCGAAAGCCGCACCTCTCGGCATGGGACGCCACGGTGACGCCCATAAAGCCATCAACCGCTCGGTGCAACTGCGGTCCACGCCATGAACCAGGCCCCGAACCGGCGCGATCGCCGGGCGCGGCGCCGGTTCGCCATGCGGCCAATCTTCAGGGAATGTGCGACAATACCCGGTCCACCATCATCAGGCAGCACCTATCATGAAGCCCGCACGCGCCCGTCGTCGCAAAGCCCGTCTCCGCAGCAACATGCGTTCACGCGCCAAGCTGTAAGTCGACCGACAGTGCCGTTCCGCGTATTGCACGCGGAACGGCGCGATCGGTGCCGGACTGGTCGGCCTCTCATTCCGGAGCAGGTCCCGCGACCGTCCCGCCCAAAGTCTGCCATCGCGAACCGCGTGTTACACCGCATTCGCCGCGTCGCAGCCGGGGCATTTGACCGCATCCCCCGACGCTGCCCACGCCTGTCCTTCCCGGATTCAACGCCCTCGCCCGGCGTCCGCTGCGGACCGTCGCTCGGAAACCGTGCACCAATCAACTTGACCGATGCGCCGAGAACGATCAGCGCTTGCGCAGGTGGACCACGCGCGTATCCGAAATGCTGTCGTGCCAGCCCGTGTCGCCGAGAAATGAAAACGCCTCAAAAGGGATTAAGCGACAAAGCGTACGTTTCACGATTTGTCCCAGGGGCGGCTTGTTTCCAGCCTTGTCGACGACCTTCGTGCCGAGGATGAACTTGCCGGGCGTCCGGCCCCAGATTCCCTCGAAGAACGTGTAATAGGTCAGCGTGATCACGATGCCGATCAACAGTTGCGGGGTCTTGTGCAGCAGCGCCACGCCGGCTTGCCCGAAACCGATCGCGAGCACCAGACCGAGCACGATGCCGATGACGAAGAAGCCGACGTAGTCGAGTACCAAGGTGCCAAAACGACGTCCCTTGCTCGCCAGCTCATAGTGGTTCGAGTCCGCAAGACCCACATCGCTGTTCGGTGTCTGGTACGGGTTGAATTCGGTAGCCATCGGTAGTCCCCTGTGTTGTCCGTCGTTGTGCAACGCTTACCGGGCGGCGTGGCCGAGCCGCAATCGCTGGCGCGTTGTCGGATCACTGGCCTGGCCGCTTCCCTTTGGTGAACGAACGACCGCCTCGTGGTCGAACATCCCCGCACTTCGGCATGCGACTCGGCACACCGATGGCGTGTGTCGATGATCGCGCGTCCGGCACCACAGCCGCTAGCACGGACAGATAAACGGATAGTCCTTGTCATCGATGATGGGCTTGATGCCGAAAAAGTCATTCAGTACCGACTCCGCTGTGCAGTAGGCACCCTCAACCCAGGCCTGATCATTCGAGAAAGCTTCGCCGACGATAAAGATATTCGCGTCAGCGTCCTCGATGAGTTGCGATGGCTTGCGAATGGTCTGTTGTACTTCGCACACATTGTAGTGTGCCGCCCACGCGTGATACCCGGCATTGAACGGCGGCAGCGACCAATCCATGTACGCGGTTTCCAGCGGTTCGGGCACGGCGCTGTAGTCAGCCTGCGGACCAAAGTGCACCGTGGCCAGTTGCTTGCGCAACATCTTCACCATCACCGGCGGTGCCTTGCGCGGGCCGACCAGTGTTTGCAGATTTGCCGAATCCGGCACGCGCCGCTGACTGTCAGAACCCAGCTCCAGCTCATGCCAGAAGCTCGTGTACGTCTCGTCATCGTAGCTCGCGAGGATGCCGTAGACCTTCTTGGCTTTCAGGTCCGGTGCGTTATGCCCAAAGTAGACGACCTGGCGGATCGGCAGATCCGTCACGCTGGGGCCGATGGTGTTGCGCTCGGCGGCGGCCAGCAACTGCTGTTCCTGCACGACGCTCAAGCGTTGCTCGATGCACTGTTGCACAGCATCAACGAAGGCCGATTGGCTCGCGAACGGCTGCTCCAGCAGCGCGGTGCTGGACTTGATCGCCTTGAGCCAGGCTGACGGAAATTTCTGCTTGGCGAGCGCGCGCAACACGTCGACGGTGATTTCATAGCCCGTCAGCTGTGGTGCATAGGTAGCCTGGGTCAGCCACCAGGGTTCGTCGAAGAACATGCCCACTTTGTACGACGGCTGCAAAACTGCCGATTCCAGGAACAACTGGACTTTTTCATGATTGAGCACATCCAGCCCGGCATGCTCGATGTAGCGTGTCGCCTGAGCGACGAGGTCCAGCGCCCCCGGTGGCATGGCCATCCAGGCAGCGTCCGTCGTGCGTTTCTCGCTGGCCTTGTTCGGCTGCGCCCGCGTCGCCAGCGTGTAGTGCACGACACCGTCGATCTGAAGGATCGAATGCAGCCGCGTATTCGGCTGGTAATCCAGACGCACGCCCCTCTTCTTCGCGGAGGCCTCGATCGCATCGAACAAGGCATTGAACATGCTCGAATAGCCGTGTGTCAGTGTCTTGTACTCGTTGCCCGGCGTGAACTCGTTGTTGGCATTCAGCGCCACGGCCGAGTTCCAGTTGATCACGTTGGACGTATAACCATTGCCGTCCGCCGTATAGTTGAATCCCTCGCCGCCGAGTTGATCGAACATCAGGTTCCAGTAGCCGATGTCTTTCAGCAGATCCCCTTTGTTGAAGATCGACGCATCGGACATTTCCACATTGATCCGACCGGCCTGGAAAAATTCGCACCATTGGCGTCGCGTTTGCGGACCCGACTGGCTGGTGACCGCGAGGTTCTCGACAATCGAAAAGCCATTGTCCGGCTGGGCTGCGGCACCGTAGTGATCCACGTTGTACGGCGCCGGGTTGGTTGAGGTGATGTCATTCAGGAAGATGTTTTTTGCGCGCAGGAAGAACAACGGATTCGTCGACTCGTTGAACGGCACCGAATCCTTGTCCAGATCCAGTTCCTTGATCACCGTCGTCACGAGACGATGCCCCTGGCCTTGTGCCGTGCCATCCCATTCCGAATAGCGCATGCCGCCAAGTTCGAGGTAGGAATTCTTCGGGTCATTCTGGTAGTGCCAGGTACACACGCGCGCGCCGGCAGCACGAGTGCCGGGGTGACGCTTGGAAAAGTCGTACTGACCCCAGTCGAACAACTCCAGCGTGTCGCCCTTGCCAAGCAGCTTGCGCCGGCCGGCCGGATTCCTCGCTTCGCCGTTGAGCAAACGCCACGCGGTGTACAGGCCGGCCGCACCGGCACCAAAAATGGAATACGTCTTCGTGGTCACGGCGAAAGTCCTTGTTGGCGGGCACGACGGATGAGAGGTCGCGACAAAACACGCCGGGCGAGTGTTCAACCCGGATCTGTGGCTGCGTGTATCGGACCCGCCTCTATATTTATCTATATTTTTCCAATAGTCCAGTAGCGATCACCAATTTCTGGTGATGCCGCCTCGTGTCAAATCACGCTTTTCGACAATGCCGCAGATGCAGTGATAGCTATCTTTCCCAAACCGCGCTTGCTCCAGGCAAGGGGAAGCAGCGGCACCGTTCGGGCCGCGCCAGCGCCGTCGTCTCTGCATGGGGGGAGCTGCGCACGCACGGACTTTCTTGACGATCCAAGGACATCGCCCGTGTTACTGCGCGGTCGGCTCGCTGCCGCCTGCGAGTATCGCTACGGGCACCGTTGTTTCGCCGACGTCTGTCGCGTTGCATGCCCCAACAAGGATCACGAGCATGGCCAAGACCCAGATCTTCAGCATTGACATCGACCGGGTCGCCCGCGAATCGGGCAGTAAGCCGCCCGGCTGGGACGATTGCGCCAACTACGGCCCATTGAACCAGGCCATGGATCAATACCGGCAACACTTGGCCCACACGTACTTCAACTACAAGTACCGCTGTTTCGAAGCTGCCCAGCGACTGGAAACCATCGCTGAGGAAACCCGGCTCATGTGCCAGAAAATGTGGGACCAGCCCTTGCGCGCCACTGCGTTCTCCTACGCTGCGCGCACCACACCCATAACGGACTTGTGAGGTCTTCAGACGCTGTCGATGCATCGCGCGGTAACGCGCGGTGCATCGACTGGTGGCCGTCCACGCCGCGCGCCGCACCGGGTTCCAGCCGTTGATGCAAACATTTTTGTAGACAATGCAGCAAACCATTTCGCGATCATGCCTCGCGATCGAACCGGCGATCGACCGGCCTATCCATCCTCCATTCGCACGGAGAAAACGAGCCCATAACCCACCCCCAGAATTCAACGCAACTCCCATGCAAACGGACCTACCCACGCCGCTGGGCGGCACACACGTCGTGATGCACGCAGCGACCCAAACTGAAACAGGGAAATAGACATGGCAAAGATTATCTTGTTCGATGATGTGAACTTTGGCGGAAGCTCGCTCGTTGTCACCGTCGCAGACCCCGACCTGGTACCACA
>JBDTLV010000024.1:0-51702 GCA_039934615.1 Tahibacter sp. | reverse complement strand
CAACGCGTATTTGACGAATTGTTTCCGCGACTGGCGACTGCCCTTGTGCTGCGCGATACCCAGGCCATCCGTCCCTACACACGCGACTATCTCGACGGCGTGCATCGCGCTGCATTGATCCTGCTGTATCGGCTGCTATTCGTGCTCTACGCCGAAGACCGCGGCTTGCTGCCCGTCTCCGACAAACGTTATGGCGATTATTCGCTGCGCTGGCTGCGCGAAGATATAGCACGTCACATGCAGCACGGTGATACGTTCAGCGCCACCGCGACGCGAGCCTGGCAACACGTGCGTCGTCTGTTTCGCGCAATCGACCGCGGCGACGCATCCATCGGCTTGCCGCCGTACAACGGTGGAATATTCCACGAAATACCGAATGATGTGCTGGCGCGAATTGAATTGCCCGATGTAGAACTGGCCCCGCTGATCGATGGCCTTTCGCGAAGGCCGGATCTCTCCGGCCTTGGCTTTATCAACTATCGCGACCTGGCCGTGCAACATCTGGGCTCGATTTACGAGCGCCTGCTCGAACAGCGCCTGGTCGAGACTGCGAATGGCACAATCGTGGTGCAACCATCGGTATTCGCACGCAAGACATCCGGTAGTTACTACACGCACGACGACCTGGTGAAGCTGATCCTGCGCGAGACGCTGAGTCCATTGGTAGCCGAACGCATAGCGGCTTTCGACCGCAGCATCGCTGACGTGAGCAAGGACCGCGCAAACCTGCAATCCGAGCAAATGCGGCACAAATTGACCGAGAACGATCCGGTCGAAGCCATTCTCGATTTGCGCATTTGCGATCCGGCGATGGGCAGCGGACATTTCCTCGTCAGTCTGGTCGACGATCTCGCCGACCGTGTGCTTGAGCAACTGGCCGATGCGGGCGCGAAAACCGCCGCCGCGGGCATCGATCACTATCAATCGCCGATTGCGCTAGAAATTGTAAAATTGCGCAAACGTATTCTCGACCAGGCCGAGCAGAGCCACTGGGCGATCGATGCATCGCTGCTGGAAGACCGCCATCTCGTGCGACGCATGATACTGAAACGAATGGTGCACGGCGTCGACAAGAATCCGATGGCGGTGGAATTGGCCAAACTTGCGCTATGGCTGCACACCTTTACCGTGGGTGCGCCGCTGTCCTTCCTCGACCATCAATTACGTTGCGGTGATTCGTTGTACGGTGAATGCCTTGCGACCGTGTGCAAGGACCTCATCAAGCTCGGTGGACTGTTCAACGACAGCCAAATGAGTGGCCTGTTGCTGGCCGCGCAAACCATGCAGGCGATTGGGGCGCTCAGCGATATCGATCCCACCGAAGTCGAGCGCTCACGCAGTCTGACTGCGTACGCGTTCGAATCGCTCCGCGGTTTCAAGCGCGTGTTGGACTTGTGGCAGGCATTGCGCTGGATCGCGCCGCTGAACGCGCCACGTGGCAAGCGCACTGAAAAGCATCAGGCAGCGAACGAGTTGCTGTCAGGCCGTTATCGGCTCACGCTGATCGAATTGCTGGCGATGCCAAAGATGCAGTCCGACGATCCGGCAGTGGATGCCTCGGTCAATGCGCTGCTCAGTGAATGCCGCACCCTCGCGAGACGCGAAGGCTTTCTGCATTGGGAGCTGGCATTTCCCGGAATTTGGCCAAACGCCGGCGGTGCGAGCAGCGGCGGCTTCGACGCAGTCGTCGGCAATCCGCCGTGGGACCGGATGAAATTGCAAGAAGTGGAATGGTTCGCCGAACGTCGACCGGCCATTGCCTTGCAGGCACGCGCCTCCGATCGCAAGCGACTCATCGGCGCGCTGCGCATGGATGGGGATGCGCTGGCCAACGACTACGATCTCGCCGCGCAACGCGCCGACGACAGTGCGCGGATCGCCCGTGATTGCGGTGAATATCCACTGCTTTCTTCGGGTGATATCAACCTCTACAGTCTGTTCGTCGAGCGGGCCTCTCACCTGGTACGACCCGACGGCGTAGTCGGCCTGTTGACGCCATCCGGTATCGCAGCGGACAAGGGCGCCGCGCGTTTTTTTCGCTCAATTGCGACGACCGGGCGACTTGGAGTTCTTTTCGATTTTGAGAACCGAAAGAAATTATTTCCCGATGTGGACAGTCGATTCAAATTCTGTGCACTGATCTTCGCCGGCCCACGACGCGCTTTCGCGAGTGCGCGCTGCGCATTCTATTTGCACGCTGTCAGCGACCTGGCCATTCCGGAACTCGCAGCCGATGTGGACGAGACCACGCGCCTGCGCGCGACACGCGTCATTGAACTCAGTGCCGCGGATTTCGCCGCAGCCAATCCGAATACCGGCACCGCGCCAATCTTCCGCAATGCGCTCGATGCGCGCCTGACCACGCGAATCTATCGCGAGCATCCGGTGCTGGTGCGGCATGTGTTCAAACAAGAGACCAACAGGCTGACCGGGGAAAAGGTAGCGGACCCCGACGCGATCGATCGTCTTGAGCGCCTGTACCCAGCGCGTTACCGCACCATGTTTCACATGACCAACGATTCCGGACTGTTTCGTCGTCGCGACGAACTGGAAGCCGACGGCTATTATCCGATATCCGGCGGACGCTGGAAGAAAGCTGATGCCGAGATGCTGCCGCTGTATGTCGGGCGGATGATCCAGCACTATGACCACCGCGCGGCGAATGTAACGATCACCGACGACAACCTGCACAACGCGGCACTTAGCACCATCATCGGGAGCGAACAAAAACGTGATCCGAATTTCGCGCCGACACCACAGTATTGGGTGTCCGCAGATGCAGCCCAGCTATCGGACTACTCGGGATGGGCAATTGGGTTTCGGGATATCGCGCGTTCGACGGATGTTCGCACCTTCATTGCCGCCATAGTGCCGAGCGTGGCTGCGGGCAACAAGCTACCGTTCTTTTTCCTGAATGGCTCATTTTCGGACTACGTCGCTGCGACACCATTTCTTCTCGCCAACGTCAACTCGATTTGCTTCGACTTTGTGACACGTCAAAAAGTACAAAGTACAAGTATTAATTGGTTTATTGTGGAACAACTGCCCATCATCGAACCGAATTCCTACAAGCAACCGCTTGGAAGAAGCACTGTCGGTGACTTTGTTCGCCGCGAAGTCCTGCATTTGTCCTATACGGCGCACGATCTCGCGCCATTCGCCCGTGATCTTGGTTACGCCGGCCCGCCTTTCATCTGGGACGCGGAAGACCGGCGTCACCGGATGGCCCGGCTCGATGCCTTGTATTTCCGTCTCTATGGTCTGGATCGCGAAGAGGTGACCTACGTACTGGATACGTTTCGGATTGTGCGCGAGCACGACGAAGCGGACTTCGGCCGATACCGCACCAAAGACTTGGTGTTGGGCTATATGAATGCACTGGCGGCGGGAGACACCGAAGCCATACTGGCCCTGTAGGCACGCACAGGAAGATCACGGCCGCCACGACGCCAGCTATCGCGCCTCACCCTGATCAGATTCGCGCCCGATTCGCTGCCCTTCTCCTGTCAGCGTGAAAGGAAACGGCCGCACGCGCCTGACCTGCCGGGCATCGATCCGGAAATCTTCCGCAATAGTCGATCGCCCCATCTGTCAATCCTTGTCCCGAACGCCGCTCAGGGCTAGGCTTTGCGTCCGCATCGAATAGTTGCAGGCATGTCCCCCGGATTTATCCATCTGCATGTTCACAGCGAATTCTCGCTGGTGGACTCCACGATACGCATTTCGTCACTAGTGCAAGCCTGTGCCGACGCGGACATGCCCGCGCTTGCCCTGACGGATCAGGTCAACCTGTTTGCCCTGGTGAAGTTCTACCGCGCCGCTGAGAGCGCCGGGCTCAAGCCGTTGGTCGGCGCGGATCTTTGGATCGCCAACCCGAACGACCGCAACAAGCCCACACGGCTGACCGTGCTGTGCCAGAACCGGATCGGTTATCTGAACCTGTCGCGACTGATCTCGCGCGCGTATATCGAGGGCCAGCACGGCGATCACGCGCAGATCGAAGCGGAATGGTTTGAGGGGCAGAGCGACGGACTGATCGGTCTTTGGGGACGCCAGAGCGACTTGGGAGCGCTGGTGCTGGCTGGGCGGCACGACGCTGCGCTGGCCTGCGCATATCGCTGGTTGCGGCACTTCGACGATCGCATGTATCTCGAACTGGTGCGCGTGGGTCACCCTGACGAAGCTGCCTTCAACGCCAGCGCCGTGCAAATGGCAGACGCCCTGCAATGCCCCGTTGTCGCGAGCAACGACGTACGCTTTCTGGTACGTGCCGATTTCACCGCGCACGAGGCTCGCGTATGCATCCATGAAGGGCGGGCGCTCAACGACCCACGCCGACCGCGCGATTACACGCCGGAGCAGTATCTCAAGTCGCCCCAGGAAATGGCTGAGCTGTTCGCCGACTTGCCCGAAGCGCTGCAGAACAGTGTGGAAATTGCCAAACGTTGCAATCTGGAATTGAGTTTCGGCACCTACTATCTTCCGGATTTTCCGGTACCCGCCGGGCATACCCTGGACAGTTTCATCCGCGAGCAGTCGCACGCAGGTCTAGCGCAACGCCTCGCCAAACACGCGCCTGCAGAGGGGCATACCGCGCAGACCTACGCCGAGCGACTCGACATCGAAATCGGCGTGATTCTGGCGATGGGATTTCCAGGCTACTTCCTGATCGTCGCGGACTTCATCAACTGGGCCAAGGAAAATGGCATTCCGGTGGGACCCGGTCGCGGTTCCGGCGCAGGTTCGCTGGTCGCCTATTGCCTCGGCATCACCGATCTCGATCCATTGCCCTATGACTTGCTGTTCGAGCGATTTCTGAATCCTGAGCGTGTTTCGATGCCCGACTTTGACGTCGACTTCTGCATGGATCGCCGCGACGAGGTCATCGACTATGTATCGCGCACGTACGGCCGCGATCATGTCAGTCAGATCATCACTTACGGCACCATGGCGGCGAAGGCCGCGGTGCGCGATTGCGGCCGAGTGCTCGGCCACCCGTATGGATTCGTAGACGGCATCGCCAAACTGATTCCGATGACACTCGGTATTGGCCTGGACGATGCGTTGGGTTTTTCCGCTGCGCATGAAACTGATCCGGCGAAAAAGCGCGCCAAGAACGAGCTTGCCGCGCCCGACCTGATCGCGCGTTACAACAATGAGGAAGAGGTCAAGGCGCTGATCGATCTGGCGCGTGAACTTGAGGATCTCACGCGCAATGCGGGCAAGCATGCCGGCGGCGTCGTCATCGCGCCGACGCAATTGACCGATTTCGCGCCGCTGTATTGCGAAGCGGGTGGCGCTGGCGTCGTCACGCAATTTGACAAGGACGACGTCGAGTCGGTCGGTCTGGTCAAGTTCGACTTTCTCGGTTTACGTACGCTCACGATCATCGATTGGGCGATCAAGGCGATCAACGAGCGACGCGGGCGCAAGAACGAAGCGCCAATCGACATCACCGCGCTGCCACTGGATGATACGAAAAGTTATACCTTGTTCGCGCGTGGCGACACCGTTGCAGTATTCCAGTTCGAATCGCGCGGCATGCGCGAACTGCTGAAACGCGCCAAACCCGATCGGTTCGAGGACATCATTGCGCTTGCTGCACTCTTCCGCCCGGGTCCGCTGGGCTCCGGGATGGACAAGGACTGGGTTGACCGCAAGCACGGCCATGCCGCTGTCAGCTATCCGCATCCGGCGCTGGAACCGGTGTTAGCGCCAACCTACGGCGTGATCGTGTACCAGGAACAGGTGATGCAGATCGCCCAGGTGCTCGCCGGCTACTCGCTGGGCGGTGCCGATCTGCTACGCCGTGCCATGGGCAAGAAAAAACCCGAGGAAATGGCCAAGGAACGCGTCAAGTTCGAGAGCGGCGCGGCGGAAAACGGTGTTCCTGCACAACTGGCCAGTTCCATCTTTGATTTGATGGAAAAATTCGCCGAGTACGGTTTCAACAAGTCGCATTCTGCAGCTTATGCGCTGGTCGCCTACCAGACCGCCTGGCTCAAAGTGCACTATCCAGCCGAATTCATGGCTGCCGTGTTGTCGTCAGACATGGACAACACCGACAAAGTCGTGAATTTCCTGGATGAAGCGCGCAGCCTGCGCCTCATCGTGCGCTCGCCCGACGTCAATGCGTCCGGCTACATGTTCGTGGCGCAGGACGATGGCTCCATCCGCTACGGACTTGGCGCCATCAAGGGGGTTGGCCGCGGCGCCTGCGAAAGCATCGTCGATCAGCGCCAGCGCCATGGCCCGTTCCGCGACCTCGGTGATTTCTGTCAGCGTGTTGATGCGCAAAAGCTCAACAAGCGGGTACTGGAGGCGCTCGTCAATGCCGGCGCATTGGACAGCCTCGGCAAGAATCGCGCAACGTTGATGCTGCATCTGCCGGAAGCCGCGCGCGCCGCCGAGCAGTCGCTGCGCGATCGTCAAAGCGGACAGGTCGACATTTTCGGAAGCGGGACGGGCGCTCCGATCACGGTGCAAATGCCACCGGACGTCGAAGAATGGCCGCTCGAGCAGTTGCTGAACGGTGAACGCGAGACCTTGGGGCACTACCTTTCGGGGCACCCGACGGACACCTGGAAATCACTCCTCTTGCAATTGTCCACCTGTCCACTTGGTGAAATCGAACAACGCTGGCAGCCCCCCAAGCCACGGCGCAACGACGACGACGAATCCGCCAGCCGTTTCCGGCGCGCACCGGAAACGCCCTGGGTCGTCGCTGGGCAAGTCGTCGGGATGCGCAAGAAAGGTGACAGCAGCGCGTTCGTGCAGATCGAGGACTGGAGCGGTCGGGTCGAAGCAAGCTTCTTCCGCGATGCCTGGGTTGAATATGGTCCGCTGCTGACCCGCGATGCGATCCTGGTCATTGAAGGCGGTTTGTCCTTCGATGATTTTTCCGGCGGCCATCAACTGCGGGCGCGCAGCGTTCTGACCCTGGACCAAGCCTGCGAACGCTTTGCGCGACTGCTGCGCCTGCGCCTCAATGGAGTGGACGAATCGACAGTCACCCGCCTGCGCCAAGCGCTGCTTGGATATCGCGGCGGGCAGACGCCGCTCCGCTTGGGCTATAGCTGCGGCGCCGGGCGCGCCGACATCGAACTCGGCAGCGACTGGCGGGTTCGCGCCAGTACCAGCCTTTTGCGGGCGCTGGAAGCCTTGCCCGGCGTTCTGAAAGCAGAACTGGTCCTGGTGCGCTCGCCAACCGGCGACAAGCGCGACAGCGTGTGACAATTCCGCGCTATCGCTATACTGCGCGTCTTTGTGCGGCCACTAGCCCCGAATGAATCCGAACTTCCTCGATTTCGAACAGCCCATCGCCGAACTGGAAGGCAAAATCCAGGAACTGCGGCATGCCAGTCACGGGCAGGCGTTCAATATCGAAGAAGAGATCGCACGCCTGAAGGACAAGCTGAAGATCAAGACAGCCGAGATCTTCAAGAATCTGACGCCGTGGCAAATCTCGCAACTCGCACGCCATCCGGGTCGCCCGTACACGTTGGATTACCTGGCCGCGATGTGCGATGAATTCCACGAACTGGCCGGTGATCGCGCCTACGCCGACGACGCGGCGATCGTGGGCGGTGTCGCCCGCCTCGACGGCAAGCCAATCGTCGTGATCGGTCACCAGAAGGGACGCGATACCAAATCCAAGATCCGCCGCAACTTTGGCATGCCTCGCCCCGAGGGTTACCGCAAGGCGCTGCGCCTGATGAAACTGGCCGAGCGCTTCAAGTTGCCCATCGTCACCCTGATCGACACACCAGGCGCGTATCCCGGCGTCGGCGCGGAAGAGCGCGGCCAGTCCGAAGCGATCGCGCGGAATCTGCTGGAAATGTCGGAACTGCGCGTACCGATCGTCTGCACGGTCGTCGGCGAAGGCGGCTCCGGTGGTGCGCTTGCGATCGGTGTCGGCGATCGCACCCTGATGCTGGAGTACGCGACCTACTCGGTGATTACTCCTGAAGGCTGTGCTTCCATTTTGTGGAAAAGTGCAGACAAGGCAAAAGAAGCCACCGATGCTCTCGCGCTGACCGCTGTACGGCTGTCCGAACTCGGGCTCATCGATCAGATCATTCCCGAACCGCTCGGCGGTGCGCACCGCGACGCACAGGGCATGGCGGAGCGTCTCAAGGCGGTGCTGATCGGCCAGCTCGACATACTCGAACGGATCGACGTACCGAGTCTTCTGGAGCAGCGCTATCAGCGCCTGCGCAAGTACGGCGCCTATAAGAACGTCTGAGTTTTCTTGTCGCCGGATATGCTCGGTACGCGTCCGCCAACGTCGGAGATCCGCCCATGGTTGCGATTCCTGCTTCCCGTCTGGCAGTCCTGATCGACGCCGACAATGCTCAGCCCGCGATTGTCGAAGGTCTGCTGACGGAAATTGCCAAATACGGCACGGCCAACGTCAAACGCATTTACGGGGATTGGACCAGCCCGCAATTGAAAGGCTGGAAGGAAGTGCTGCTGACGCATTCGATTCAGCCGATCCAGCAGTTTCGCTACACGGTCGGCAAGAACGCAACCGACTCGGCAATGATCATCGATGCAATGGACTTGCTCTATTCGGACAAGTTCAGCGGCTTCTGCATCGTATCCAGCGACAGCGATTTCACCCGACTCGCCTCGCGCATCCGCGAAGCGGGACTTACCGTTTACGGATTCGGCGAGCGCAAGACTCCAGAACCGTTCGTAGCCGCCTGCGACAAGTTTATTTTTACCGATTTGCTACTCAACAAGGTCGACGACGACGACGCGCCGGCCACCCGTCGCAGCGGCGCCGAGTTGCGCAGCGATGCGCGCCTCGTGGGCCTGTTGCGTAATGCGGTCGAGGATGCCTCGGATGACAGCGGCTGGTCGAATATGTCGCCCATCGGCAGCACGCTGGTCAAGCAGCTTCCGGAATTCGACGCGCGCAACTATGGCTACCGGCGCTTGCGCGATCTGATTGCCGCAACCGATCTATTTGAGCTCCAGGAGCGTCAGATCGGCGACGGTCCCGGCAAACTGATCTTCGTACGCAGCAAGCCGAAAAAAGCGACGCGGCGCTAAGCAGCGACAGGATGTCAAATTCGAGCCTGCCCGAATTCCTGCGCGCGAGCCTGGCGGAACTGCCGGGGGGGCCGTTGCTGGTCGGGTTGAGCGGTGGCCTGGACTCCAGTGTCCTTCTGCATGCCCTGGCGAGCCTGCCCGAAGCACGTCAGCGCGGCCTCATCGCCGTTCACATTGACCACGGCCTGCGCGCGGAAAGCGCGGCATGGACGGCGCATTGCGCCGATTTCGCCCGCCAATTGGCCATCCCGTTCCGCAGTGCTGTTGCGCGCGTCGAGCGCGATTCCGGCGCAGGCCTGGAAGCCAGCGCCCGGGCGGCGCGGTATGCCGCGTTTTCCACCTTGATGCAACGCGGCGAAATTCTCACGACCGCCCATCATCGCGATGACCAGACCGAGACGGTGCTGCTGAAATTGCTGCGCGGTGCGGGCGCACGAGGTTTGGCTGGCATGCGGCGATTGCGGCCATTCGCGGCCGGCCTGCTTTGGAGGCCGCTGCTACCGCTGCCACGTCACATATTGGCGGAATGGGCAGCCCGCCATGCATTGAATTTCATCGACGATCCATCCAACGCAGAGACCCGGCATGCGCGCAATTTTCTGCGCCATGAAGTCCTTCCTCTGCTACGCACGCGCTGGCCTCAGCTGGACGTCGCAATCGGGCATAGCGCGCGATGGCTCGATGCCAACGCGGACTTCATCGACACCGAGACACACAAGGCGCTGGCGCGTGTGCAAGGATTGGATCCCGCGACGCTGCGCTGGGCGGAATGGATGGAACTGCACGACGCGTTGCGCGCGTCCGGCCTGCGCCTGTGGTTGCGCGAGTTGCGCTTGCCCGAACCCGAGCAAGTCCACATTGCTGAGCTCGAACGTCAATTGAGCAACTCGGATCCGCAACGCTTGCCCTGCGTCAGCTGGGCGGGCTGCGAGCTGCGCCGGCATCGCGACATGTTGTATGCGATGGCCCCGCTGCGCACGCCGCCCGCAGACTGGACGTCCAGCTGGGCTGGTGAAGCGTTAACCCTGCCCGCCGATTGCGGTTCACTGCATCTGAAAATTGTTACACATTGTAATAATTTAGATACGTTGACCGTGCGCTTCCGTCGTGGCGGCGAAATCTTCCGACCCGCCGGCGATATTCACCGCCGCGAGCTTCGCGACCTGCTCCAGAGCGCCGGCATACCGCCGTGGCAACGGCGTCGTATTCCCTTGATATTTCGGGAATCCACGCTGTTGGCGGTCGCCGATCTGTGGTGCAGTGAAGAAGGCGCTGCCTATTTCAAAGACCGCGGCGTACGGCTGGTTTGGCGTGAATCCTCCGTCTCCCATGAAACTACGGTGACGAACCCGATTGACCCTGCAGCGGCCCTGCGTTAGCGTGCGCCCCATGCCAAAAGCCGCCCCCGCCCCCGCCCCTGCCGCACCCGACCAGATCGGTCAGTTCGAACAATCCCTGGATGAGCTCGAACAATTGGTCGCCCGCATGGAGCAGGGCGAACTCAGTCTGGACGACTCGCTCAAGTCTTTCGAGCGAGGTGTCACGCTGTATCGCAATTGCCAGGGTGCGCTGGAACAGGCGGAACTGCGCGTCAGGCTGCTGCAGGATCCGCAAGACCCGAACAGTGCGATTCCCTTCACCTCGGACGCTCCCTGAAGCATGCGTGACCCTGTCGCAACGGGCGCGTTGACGTCTGTAGATCTGACCGCTGAGCTACTCGAATACTCGGCCAGATCGGAATCCACACTTGCACAAATGATTCCACCTGCGGATCAGGCGCCTGTGGAGCTGCACGGCGCGATGCGCTATGCCGTACTCGGCGGCGGCAAGCGCCTGCGGCCGATGCTCGCCTATGCGACCGGGCGAGCACTAGGCGCCACGCTCGATCAGCTGGATGCAGTCGCCGCGTCCGTCGAGATCATCCACGCGTACTCGCTAGTGCACGATGACTTGCCAGCGATGGATGACGACGCGCTACGCCGCGGCAAGCCGACCTGCCACATCGTCTATGGCGAAGCCATGGCAATACTCGCCGGTGACGCGCTGCAGGCGCTTGCCTTCGAGTTGCTGGCTGGAGACACCACCGCCCGCATCGATTCAAACGTGCGCGTGGAAATGCTGCGCGTGCTTGGCGCAGCCTGCGGATCGCACGGCATGGCCGGTGGTCAGGCGCTGGATCTGGCTGCCGTCGGTAAAACCCTGCTGCCCGCTGAGCTGGAACGCATGCATGTGCACAAGACCGGCGCATTGATACGCGCCAGCGTGCTGCTCGGCGCCATGGCTGCCGGCTGCAGAGACACGGTGCAACTCGACGCCTTTCGCGAATACGGCCACTGCATCGGTCTGGCATTCCAGATCCGCGATGACATCCTCGATATAGAAGGCAATTCAAGCACCATCGGCAAAACTGCCGGGAAAGATGCTGCCAACGACAAGCCAACTTATCCTGCGATTCTCGGCATCGACCGCTCCCGCGCACTGCTCGCCGAATTGACCGAGCGCGCCCTGCTGCATCTGGAATTTCTCGGTGCCGCGGGAGAAGAGCTGCGAACGCTTGGACGATTCGTTGCTATCAGAACCAGTTGAGAAAAGCGCTGCGTCACGATAGTCAGTGCGTCGTTGAAAGATTGGCGGTACACCGCTCGTAAGTGGAGTAGGGTTCCCAGGCCGCCACGATCACGTCTTTGCCGATACGCGAGAGCAATTCCTTCGCTGTGGCCATATCGTTTGCCTCGCAGGCAAAGAATGCATAGTTATTCAAATTCCAGGAATCCGGATAGCGGGCCATGATGTCCTCAAAACCAGCTTTCATGCGCGGCCATTTTGCACGCGTATTCCGGAACAAGTGCGTGAAATGAATCTGGTGCGCGGACCAGTAAATCCGTGCATACATGCTTTGCCCTTCCTGGTTTGCGGTGCGCTTAACGGCATCTTCAGCGAATGATTCGACCTGATCGATATCGCCGTGCCACATTGGCAGCAGGTACGACAGCGCTTTGAAATACGTCTCGTAGTTGCCAGGCTCGCGCGAAACCGCCTCGTTGAACAGGCTATCGAATTCTTCCCGCTTCCATCCCTCTGCAAACGCAATCGTCAGCATCATTTCGTACCACGTCGGATCTACAGAAGAGACAGACTTGAACTGCTCCAGATGTTCACGGGCCATGGAGAGATAGCGATGAAATGGCGCCCATGCCTCGGCCGGCACCTTGTGGGCCATTTCTATGCCGCGAATGGACCAACCGTGCGCGATCAGAATGTCTGCCTGCGCAATGTGTGCTGCGGGCGAATTCGGATAGCGCTTTTCCCAGAGTGCAATTCGTGCTTCAAGCTTTGGGTAGTCACAGTGGCAGTCGGTATCTTTTTCCTTGCTTGCTGCCTTTTCTGTCTCAGGCACACTTGACGGCGCAGAAGATTTTGCCTTGGCCGCATCCGGCGACTTTACTTTTTTCGTGAAAGCTCCCTCGATTCCAGCGTAGACCAAGGAAAGTTTCCACAAACCGCTGGACGTGCGCGATTTGCGGATCCGATAGTCGTCCGCCATCTTGTCCAGTTTCGTGAATTCCGAAGCGACGAGCAGTTTTTTCGCTGTATCCGCGACGTTCTTGCGCTCGGTCAACTCGTCGGCAGCCCAAAGCAGCTGCGACGCCGTAAGCGTAAAGATCAATAACGCGACTCCGACATGCTTTTTCATCGTCATCCAATCCCGTACAGGGGTGTATCGCATGTACGTGAAAATCCGTGGGGTTCTCTATCGGCCGCGGCAGATGAAATCGCAAGGTCGTCGTGGAGCCGATGGCGCGACCGGACAAGCCGGTCGCGCCGCTGAACAGTTACTTGATCAGCCGGATCGACACCGGATACCGATAGCGCACACCCTCATTCGCCTTGATCGCGGCAATGATGGTGAACACCAGCCAGACGATACCGATCACGATCCAGGCCGGTATCGCGATCAACAGGCCTATGCCGAGAGTGATGATCGACAATACCAACAAGGCGAAGCAGGCGATGGCCACGGTGATATTGAAGTTCAGCGCTTCCTTGCCCTGATCATCCACAAAGGGCATTGTGTCTTTCTTGATCAGCCAGATCACCAGCGGCCCGATAAACACACCGAAGCCACCCAGCGCCGAGCTCAACAATCCGCCGATCAGCGCGGACAGGTGGGCGAACAGCGCCCACTGTTTTTCTTCAACGCTGGGCATGCCGGCTTCAGACGGCGGCGGCGGAATGGCCGCGCTGACCGGAGGCGGGCTCGGCGGCAAGCTGTTGGAGTTGGATTCGTTTTCGTTCATGGACACGCTCCGCTCGGAAGGTGTGTGCACATTCTTCCGCATGGCGCTGGCTGTCAAGCGCCAACAGTTGGGATGGAAAACGGCAATTCCATCCCCACAGGGCGCCTGATTTCCGGGCTTATTCGCCCGCTACCGTCATGCGCTCGACGAGAATCGAACCGGTCAGAATGTGCGAACGCGGGTCGACATCCGTACCGATCGCGGCAATATTCGCGTACATCTCGCGCAAGTTCGAAGCGATCGTGATTTCTTCGACGGGATAGGCGATGACCCCCTTCTCGACCCAGAATCCGGATGCGCCACGGGAGTAATCGCCGGTCACGGTATTGACGCCCTGCCCCATCACCTCGGTGAGCAACAGGCCCGTATCGAGCTTTTTCAACATTGCGGCAAAATTCGCATCGCCGCTACCGCGTACGATCAAATTGTGGATACCGCCGGAATTTCCCGTCGACGCGAGCCCGAGCTTGTGCGCCGAATACGTCGAAAGAATGTAGCGCTGCAGTACTCCCGCCTGAACCAGCGGACTGCGCCGGGTCGCGACACCCTCGCTGTCGAAATTCGCCGAACCATGACCGCGGGGTAGAAACGGGTCTTCGATCAGGTCGACGAAATCGGGCAGTACCTTTTTACCTTGGCAATCCAGCAGGAAGCTGGCCTTGCGATACAGCGAGCCACCGCTAACCGCGGAGAGGAGGTGTCCGATCAAGCCACGCGCGACTTCCGGCGCGAAAAGAACGGGACACTGGCGCGTCGACAGGGACTTGGCGCCCAGCCGCGACAGGGTCCGTTCAGCGGCGCGCCGACCGAGGTCGGCAGCGGGCATGAATCCGTCCGCGTTGCGCGCCACGTCATACCAGTAGTCGCGCTGCATGCCGTTCTCGTCACCGGCCAGCAGGGCACAAGAAAGCATGTGCCGTGTACCGCGCTCCTTGCCGACAAAACCCTGCGAGGTGGCGTAGACGGTTAGTGTCTCGCCGGCCTGTATGGTGGCGCCCTCCGAGTTGCTGATCCCCGCGACGGCGCGTCCGGCGTCCTCGATTTCCAAGCCCAGATCGATCGCCCGCTCGACGTCGATCGACCAGGGGTGCCACAAGTCCAGATCGGGAAAATTCGTCGCCATGCGATCGGGATCTGCCAGTCCTGAACTGGGATCTTCCTCGGTGTAGCGCGCGATATCACAGGCTTGAGCGATCGTCTTGCCAATGGAATCCGGGTTCAGGTCGCCGGTACTCGCGCTGCCCTTGCGCTTGCCGAAATAAACCGTGATTCCAAATGAGCGATCGCGCGTGTGCTCGATCGTCTCCGTTTCGCCGAGGCGGACGCTGACGTTGAGGCCCACGTCGACACTTGCTCCGACTTCGACCTCATCCGCCCCCGCTGCGCGGCAACGCCGGATCACATCCTCGGAAACGTTTGCGAGCCGGTCCAGTTCGACCAAACTCGCTTCCACGCTGGCAGTTACAGAGTTCACAGCCTATCCTTCCCGTCAATGCAAATCCGGCCTGAAGCCGATTTTGCCCAAAAAACCGTCGCGGCCGCGCCGCACCCGATTGCCACCGCGAATGCGCAAGGATTCGCTGCCGCAAAATGTATTTTTTCCGAGCCGGACGCCAATCGTCCTGGCCCATGAAACCGATGGAACCCAGTCATGCGTGAACACGACGAAGAACTCGACGACGATACCGACGACGCGCCGAGTCGCAGCGAAAAACGCCGAGAGGCGCTTGCCGTATTCGAGCTCGCCGAACGTCTGGTCGCGCTCAGTGACGCGCAACTGGCGCATCTGACGATCAGCGAAGAACTGCTCGACGAGGTCAACCGTGCCCGGCGCATCACCCAGCAGATCGCGCGCAAACGCCAGGTGCAATTTCTCGCGAAGCAGATGCGCCGCCGCGAGGAGGAGCTGCCCGGGCTGCGTGCCGCAGTGGACCACGATCGCAGCCTGTCGCGTCGCGACGCGGCCGAACTGCACCGCATCGAAGCATGGCGCGACAAGCTCATCGAGCAGGGCGACGAAGCGCTGTCGGAACTGCTGCTGCAATTTCCACAAGCGGATCGCCAGCACTTGCGACAGCTGGCCCGCCAGGCGATCGTCGAGCGCAATGCCAATCGACCACCGCACGCGTTCCGTGAACTGTTTCGGGTACTGCGCGAACTGATCGAAGATCCGGGCATCGACAACGACGATGCGTAACAACCCGGATCGGGCCTCGCTCCCGATTCGTGCTTCACGGGGCTCAAACAGTGCCACCCACCGTCATGTTGTCGATCTTCAAAGTCGGCTGCCCCACTCCAACCGGTACGCTCTGGCCGTCCTTTCCGCACACGCCGACACCCTCGTCGAGCTTCAGATCATTGCCAATCATGCTGACCCGCGTCAGCACTTCGGGTCCCGAGCCGATCAGCGTGGCACCTTTCACCGGCCGGGTGATCTTGCCATCTTCGATCAGGTACGCCTCGCTCGCGGAAAATACAAATTTTCCATTCGTGATATCGACCTGGCCACCGCCGAAATTGACCGCATACAGACCGCGCTTGACTGAGCGCAGGATTTCCTGCGGATCGCATTCCCCCGCCAGCATGTAGGTATTGGTCATGCGCGGCATCGGCAAATGGGCAAAGGATTCGCGCCGACCGTTGCCGGTCGAACGGGTACCGGTCAGTCGGGCGTTGAGCTTGTCCTGCATGTACCCCTTCAGGATGCCGTCCTCGATCAGCACGGTGCGCTCGCTCACGACGCCTTCGTCGTCGATGCTCAGCGAACCGCGTCGATCCGCCAAAGTTCCATCGTCCACAACCGTGACACCGGCCGCCGCAACCCGCTCCCCGACCCGACCGCTGAACGCAGACGTGCCCTTGCGATTGAAATCGCCTTCGAGGCCATGCCCGATCGCTTCATGCAGCAATACGCCAGGCCAGCCAGGGCCGAGCACAACCGTCATGCCTCCGGCGGGCGCATCGACTGCTTCCAGGTTCACCAGCGCCAGGCGCACGGCCTCGCGTGCCCACTGCTGCGGCCGTCCGTCGGACAGCAGCTGCGCGTAGTCGTAACGTCCGCCACCGCCTGCGCTGCCCTGCTCGCGCCGGCCATTCTGCTCGGCGATCACCTGCACATTGAAACGCACCAGCGGACGCACGTCGGCCGCAAGCGTGCCGTCGGCTGCCGCGATCAAAACCGTGTCGAGGCCCGCGGCGATGCTCACAATTACCTGGCTGACGCGCGGATCCAGTGCGCGTGCATAGGCATCGATCTCCCGCAGTGCGGTGATTTTTGCGGCATTGTCCAAACTGTCGATGGGATCGACTGGTCGGTACAGACCGCGCCCGTGAGAGAGCGCGAGCGCCTTGCCGACTCCGTTGGCGCCAGCCTTCGCGACCGCACGTGCGGCCTTCGCAGCGTCGATCAACTGGGGCAGCACAATCTCGTCGGAATAGGCGAAGCCGGTCTTTTCGCCGGACATTGCGCGGACGCCGACACCCTGCTCGATCGAATGCGTGCCGTCTTTGACAATTCCATCCTCGAGCAGCCAATGCTCCGAACGGGAGTGCTGAAAATACAGATCCGCCGCGTCGATGCCCGGCCCCATGATCTGGCCGAAAACACGTTCCAGTTCGTTGGTAGCCAAGCCACCTGGCCGCAACAATCGTTCGCTGGCCTGTGCAATCAATGAATTCATCGGGTTTCCGCGGAGATGGGTCGAATCGGAGGTGGGGCCGGCAACGGTAGGCTACAAGCGCCGGGTGCGCAATTGCCCGCGCAGTGAAAGGGTTTGGTCTAGCGACGTCTTGGACCGGCAGGTTCATCCGCGCCCGGACGCCGCCGACTGGATTCTTTCGCAATCAAGGTAATCACGGGCTTTTCCCAGCTGCCCTCGACATGATAGCGGGCCGTCGTCACATGATTGATAGCCTTGTTGAAAATGGCCTGCATCGCAAGACCGGCAGCCGCGCCAGCCGGTCCGGCCGCGAGAGCGCCAACGATCGGCAAAGTACCGCCAACACGTGGTGTCACGATCATCTGCTGGTCATAGTCCTTGACGCCGAGACCGGTGCGTCCCTTGATCTGGATATCCGCTGCAGGACTGGAAATGTGCAAATCGTCGGTATAAGCGTTGCCCGCTTCGAGACGAAACTCGCCCTTGATGGCGTTGAAGCTCATCCCCGAGCGGAAGAAGTCGCCGAAATCGAGCGCGAGGCGACGCGGGATTTCGCGCACCGAAAAAAGTCCGAACAGGCGCCCCACTCCCGGCTCCACATCCAGGACACGCCCTTCTCCCACCGTCACTGCGAGGTTTCCGTTGACGCGAGCCAGCGAAAACGCCGCCGGCGTGCCGGCCCATCCGGCCTGCAGCTGGGTGGCAGCGACTCCGCCATCGAACACGCCGGCGAAACCAAATGCGGCGAGCATGTGACCGATGTTTTCTGCCGCAAGGTCGATGGTGAATTCAGAGTGGTTCGTCGTGCCGTCACCGTGCCATACGCCATGCGCCTGCATGCGCATGGCGTCCGATTCGGTATCGAACTGATCCACGCGCATGCCGCCGGCGATCGGCGTCGTCTCGATCTTGGTTCGCCCGAACCGCGTCTGCCCCAATTGAAAATCGCCGATGCCGATGTGTAAAGCGGGAATTGCTCCCGGATCAACCGCCGCCAGCGCGTCTGCCTTTTCGTCAGCCTCGCTTTTTGGCGACTCAGGCCAGTGCAGCCTTTGCATGTCGGCCTTCAAGCCGGTCGTGCTGCCGATGGCCAGTGGCAAGTTGATCGTGCCTTCCAGCTCCTCCCCGTGGAGGGCGATCTCTGCCTGTTCTCCCACGGTCTTCAGCGTGACCCCGAGATCATGAAATTCGTGTCCGCCGAGCAACGCGACGTCCGCCTGAACGTCAGCCCCTTCCAGCAGTCCAGGGCCCTGACCGAGGCCAACCGCGCTCCAGCCCGACAGATCGACACGCGCGGCGTGCCCGCCGAGAAGAATCCCGCGGTCCGGCGGCTGCGTCGGCATATGCGTGCCAAAGTCGATTGCCGCAGCAAACGGCCGCGTCGCGTCCGGCAAGCGGGCATGCATGCGCAGCAAATCGCCCATGGCGACTGTCAACGCGCTTCCGTCGACGGGCAGCGTCATGTCCACCGTCACAGGCAATGGCGCATCTGCAGCTTTGTCCAGAGGTGCTGGCAAGCGAATGGCCGTTCCACGCATGTCCGAGCTGAAATGCAACTGTGCCGGCGGCGAGGTCGCGCCTTCTGCTTTGGGAATATTGAGCGCAATGTTCCATTCTGAATTTCCGGAGAAATTCTTCCACAACCAGGCCAGCCCCTGGAAATCCAGAAACGCCGCAGAGACGGGCATCGTTCCGGTAAGTCCCGCCTCCACCGAATCCCGGCTATTGGCAACGTCACCGCCAATCGCCAAGCTGAACTGCGCGGGGCGCTCCAGATAGCTCAGTTCCAATGGGCCAGCGAGAAAACCGCGCTCGCTGAAATGGACCGGCCCGTGCGCACCCTTGAAGTCAATATTCCACTTTTTTGCCGCGAGATCGGCATCTACCAGTTGCACCTTGCCGTCCACCGTCGCGGGAGCATCCGGCTTGAGCGGCATCTGCATCGTGATCTTCGCCGTGCCCTTGCCACCGATCGATACGCCCTGCAGCGAATCGGCGTTGCGCTTTCCGGTTGGCGACGCATTGAGCAGCGCAAGCAGCTGCGCGCCGCTGCCGCTACCTTCCAGATCAAGAGCGAGCGCCGCATCATTGAAATCCGCAACATCGGCGATGGCGCGATTGGTGTTGACGCCCAGCACGCTCCCGCTGCTCGCCTCGACATGGACGCTTTTGTTCACAAATTCGGCTTGTGCATTGATCCCCTCAGCGCGCGGCCAGCTCGGGCTGTAGTCGAGGACCAGATCATGCAGTTCCACGCGCGCCTCGAATCGACCAGCAAGATTGCGTAGCGGCCAGTCCTCCAGCTTGCAGTGGATTGCGGCGCGCCCATTTTCCACTTTGCCCGACACCAGCGACCGGTCCAGCCACGTCATCGCATTGCGGGACATGTGACCAATTGGCAGGAACAGGCGTGTTGCGCGCACGTCTGCACGCGAAATCAACGCGTACAGGTCGAGCAATGGCCGGCTGCCGTCATCTTGCAGTTCGACGCCACCGCGAAGTTGCAGCGCGAATTCCGCACCGTCCACCGTCAACGCATCGGTTTCGACACGCAAGGCCGAATCGACGCGGAATGCGCCGAGATCGCCGGCCAGGTTGGTCAGCACGAAGGGCTCGCGAAACAGCCCTGGCGAGACGACCGTCGCCGCCTGTGGCGGCAGGTGCAAGACCACGGCTTCCGCATCTCCCAGCAAGCTGGCATCCAACGGACTGATGCCCGGAGTCTTGCCACTTGCGTGCACGCCAACCGCATGCAAGTCAGCCCGGATGCGGAAGTCCGAGGCGTCGACGAAATCCAGATCAAGCTTGCGCAGCGCACCCTGGGGCGCAGCTTCCTGCAGCCAGGCATGTAATGCGTCAGATCCGACACCGGGCAATTGTGACAAAAACCCAATAGTCGATAAATCCATCTGCTCCGATTGCAGCAGGTAGCGTGTCTTGTCGCCGTCGGTCTCGATACTGCGAAGGCTGAAAGCGCTGGAATCCGGCACGCCGGTGTTGTGTGTCGCGCGCAGATTGGCGACATCCATCTGCCAACCTCGATCGTTGCGCTGCCATCGTGCAGTCGCGCTGGCCTGACTCAGATGCAACAGATTGACCCCTGGCGCCGCGGGGTCTGCCTTGCCGACCAGGTCGACGTCGCTCAGCTTCACCACGGCATGCACCGACTGCAGTTCACCCGCACGCAGCCCGGCCCAGACCTGCAGGTCGCCTTTGCCCTCTGCAACATGCGCCCCTTCCCAATGAAGACCGCCCAGCAATGCAGCCAGATCGGAATCAATGCTGTCCAGATACAGTTCACCGTCGCGACTGACGTCGTCATACTGAGCGACGACGCGTAACGGCGCATTGTTCACAAGATCGCGACGCAGCACTCCGAGCAGGCGATGACCGCTGCCCCAATTGAGCAGGCGCAATTCATCGGCATGCACGGTCAGGTCCAGCTCGCGTTGCGCATCGTGCAAATGCAGGCGGGTATCGCGGACCACCAGAGCGCCAAGATCGAACAGCGGATTCGCTCCCTCTCCGGACGAGGCATCGCTGCCCGCCATTCCGCTGACACTCCAGCTGCCGTCCTCGCGGTGCAGCAAATCCAGGTCCAGACCACTGAGGCGAAACTCGTTCCAGCGCCGGTTTCGATGCGCCCAGGCGGTGAAATCGAGCACGAGTTGGGCTTGGCCGATCACGATGGGCGCAGCGCTGCCATCGGACGGCGCAATGTGCACGCCTTCCAGACTCAGTACCGCACCAGTGCCTTCCCAACTGCCTTCGACCCGATCCACGCTGACCGGCCGATGCAGCCGCTCACTCAGGAATGCGGCGACTTTTTCGGGATGCAGCGCAGCCTGAGGCAACAGCAGCTGGGCGATCCCGACGACCGTGGCCGCCAGGATGACCAGCGACGAGAGCAGAATCGTCAGCGCCAGTCGCAATCGCCGCAATCGTCGGCGCCATGGGCTCATGCCGTCGCTACCCGCACCGCGCCGCTCACGCCGCGGCCCGCAAGTGTCTCACAGCAGCACCACATCGAATTGCTCCTGCGAATAGTGCTCCTCAGGCTGGAAGCGAATGGTCTTTCGGATGAACTCCTCCAGTTCGGCGACCGCAGCAGATTCTTCATCCAGAATGCGTGCGACCACTTTCGGAGCGGCGAGAACCAGAAGTTTCTCCGCGTCAAATTGACGGACAGCGCGAGTGATCTCGCGAAAAATCTCGTAGGTGACGGTCTCGGCAGTCTTCAAACTGCCGCGTCCGCTGCATTCCGGACATGGTTCGCAGAGCTGGCGCTCCAAGCTCTCCATCGTGCGCTTGCGGGTCATTTCGACCAGCCCCAGTGGCGACATGTCGTAGACCGTCGTTTTGGCGTGATCACGCGAAAGGGATTTTTCCAGAGTGCGTAAAACCTGGCGTTTGTGTTCGTCATCCATCATGTCGATGAAATCGATGATGATGATGCCCCCGAGATTGCGCAGGCGAAGTTGCCGCGCCGCAGCCTGCGCCGCTTCCAGGTTGGTCTTGTAGACCGTCTCTTCCAGGTTGCGATGACCGAGAAAGGCGCCTGTGTTGACGTCGACGGTGGTCATCGCCTCGGTCTGATCGACAATCAAGTACCCGCCTGATTTCAGCGGCACCTCTTTCTTCAGGGCTTTCTGGATCTCGTCCTCGACACCATAAAGATCGAAGATAGGTCGTTCGCCGGGGTAGTGTTCCACGCGCTCCAGCAGTTCGGGCATGAATTGCTCGGCGAAGTGCACCGTACGATCGTAGGTCTCGCGGGAATCGACGCGTACTTTTTCCACATCGCGGCGCAGCAGGTCACGCAGTGCGCGCAAACTCAGGGGCAGGTCCTCGTAAATGCGCTCGCCAACGCGGGACTGACCGATACCATCCTGCACGGCCTGCCAGAGTCGGCCGAGATACGCCACATCCTCGCCGAGGGATTCTGCACTCTGACCTTCGGCATTGGTGCGAACGATGTAGCCAAGCGGGCTATCCTTGCCGAGTTGCTGCAGGGTCTCCTTGAGACGGGCACGCTCGGTCTCGTCTTCGATGCGCGCCGATACCCCCACCATGCGCGAATACGGCAGCAACACCAGGTAGCGCGACGGAATTGACAAATGCGTGGTGAGGCGAGCGCCCTTGCCGCCGATCGGGTCCTTCACAACCTGCACGATCACCTCGTGGCCTTCGCGGATCAGATCAAGTATCGGCGGAATCGCGTTCACTTGCGGCGGCACCACGTCACCATTTTCACCGAGCAGCGAAGGCGCGGCACGCATGATGTCGGAGGCATGCAGGAAGGCCGCACGGTCCAATCCGATTTCGACAAACGCGGCTTGCATGCCCGGCATGACCCGGCTCACTTTACCCTTGTATATATTGCCTACATAGCCGCGGCGTAACGCGCGCTCGATGTGGACCTCCTGCAGCATGCCGTTCTCGACGACTGCCACGCGGGTTTCACGCGGAGTTACATTGATCAGAATTTCTTCGCTCACAACAAATACCTGATGGGCCGCGGCATGCGTGCGGCGGCAGGAAAAAGACGCCGGCGGGCGCGGTTGGAACGCCGTGGCGCAAAGGTTAAAACGTTTATAGCCGCCCGGCGCCGGACTTGTCGATGCGTGGACGCAAAGTTCACCTGGCCGTGCAGCATCGATTCATATGAATCCGGGGTTCAGACTTTGACCCCAAACCGACGCAACAAAATCGCCGTTTCATACAAAGGCAGCCCCATGACACCGGAATGGCTGCCCGACAAGTGTGCGACCAGACTGGCGCCATGCCCCTGGATCGCGTAGCCGCCCGCCTTGCCGTATCCCTCGCCAGTCTCGAGATAACGCGCGATCCGGGTTTCATCCAGCTCTGCAAAACGCACTTCCGATACATGCAGCATGTGCTCTTCGCGTCCAGCGTCGAGTACCCAAACCGCCGACAACACGCGATGCACGCGACCGGACAAGCGGCGCAACATCGCCGCCAGCTCCGTCGCGTCTGCAGGTTTGCCGAACACGTCGCCGTCGAGCACAACCTCGGTATCGGCACCGAGCACGATGGCACCCGGCACGGCATTCACAGCGATCAGGCCGGCTCCGGCTTTCTCACGCGCCACGCGGCTGACGTAGTCCTCTGGCGGCTCGTTCGCCGCGCGAAGCTCCGGTACGTCGACGTCGACGACACCGAATGCCACGCCAAGCTGTTCCAGCAGCTGGCGACGGCGCGGCGATTGCGAAGCAAGATGCAGCACGATAGAACCTCCAGCCGCTGCGGCCAATCCCATTGTCCAAGAACTCACAGATGCAAGTTTCTCTTCTGTGTCACGCCCGGTGGTACGGATGATTGCCAAGCAGACTGACAGCGCGATACAGCTGCTCGGCGACGATCAGGCGTACCAGCATGTGCGGCAACGTCAACGGCCCGAGAGCCCAACGTTGCTCTCCCCGCGCCAAGGCTGAGTCGGCCAGCCCATCCGGCCCACCGATCAGCAAAGCCAGGTCGCGTCCGGCCATCCGCCACTGCGACAGCTGTGTCGCAAGATCGGCGCTGGACCAGTGCGAGCCTCGCCCATCCAGCACGACGACGTGTGCCTGCTTCGGAATTGCAGCCAGCATCGCCGCGCCTTCGTCGTGCAGGGCACGACTCAGATCGCGCCCTTTGCCGCGCTCGCCGAGCTTGAGTTCGACCAACTCCAGCGGCAATTCGCGGGAGAGCCGCTTGGTATATTCCGCGAACCCCTCGGCAACCCAGCCAGGCATGCGTTCGCCGACACTGATCAGCCGCGCGCGCATGCATCAACCTGCACAAGTATCCAAACGCGTGATGCCGCGGACGCCATCAAAGGCCCCGTCTGCTCAACCGTAGATGGCGTCGCGCATTTCCTCGCCGACGGTCCACAGGCGCTCCAATCCGTAGAACTCACGTACACGCGGCAGCATGATGTGCACGATGATGTCGCCCAGATCGACCAGGACCCACTCGCCTTCTTTCTGTCCCTCGACGCCGAGCGGCATTACACCCGTTTTCTTCGCAAACTTGCCGACTTCATCGGCAATCGATTTGACATGGCGCGTCGACGTGCCGCTGGCGACGACCAGATAGTCGGCGATGCTGGTCTTTCCGCGCACGTCGATTTCGGTGATGTCGTTTGCCTTCAGACCTTCCAGCGCGCGCATCACTTCTTCGCGCAGGCGTTCGACTATGTCGGTCTTGACCGAGACCAGGTCCTTCGACTTTGCCTTGGACTTCGGTGTGGGCTTGGCAGCTGCACTGCGAGGGACAGGTGCCTTGCTGGCAGCGCGTGACGCGGCGGTCTTGGCCGCGCTGCGTGCCGCATCGCTGCGAGCGGAACTGCGCGTGCCGTCACCATTCACCGCGCCGCGTGCCGAGGCAGGCTTGGCTGCGCTGCGTGCCGCATCGCTGCGAGCGGAACTGCGTGTGCCGTCACCATTCACCGCGCCGCGTGCCGAGGCAGGCTTGGCTGCGCTGCGTGCCGCATCGCTGCGAGCGGAACTGCGCGTGCCGTCACCATTGACCGCACCACGTGCCGAGGCGGGCTTGGCCCGGCTCCGCGGCGTCGCCCTTTCGGCGGCAGCCGGTTTGGCTCGACGTGGCGCAGGGCGTTTTGCCGAATCCGCACCGGTCGCGCCACGCGCGGATTTCGTGTTGCGGGCTGCGGCACGCGGTTTGGCGGCGGATTTCGGGGTCGATGCGGCAGAAGACTTGCGCGATGTCGGCTTTTTTGTGGTGGCCAAGCGTGGATAACCTCTTGAGGCGAAAGGGTGCCCCGGATCACCCCGGAACGGCGCCAGTATAGGCCGATTGCCGCCCCCGACACAGTGCGGTGCGCTTGCGGCCGAGCAAATGTGTGCCCGAAGCGCCCGGAATGCGTTGACCGGTCGGCCCTTCGCACCGCACATGGTCCGCTACGCGGAGCACGGCAGCGCTGCCTTCACAACGCAAACGAAGCAATCCGTTGCAGCGCGCGAGCAATATCCTGCGCATTGGTTGGCGCACCGAACGACACGCGCCGTACGCCAGCCTTGTCGTACCTCCCAGGCATTCGGCAAAAACGTGGAATGGTGAAATTCTCGGCCAAGGCGTCAAAGCAGTGCGCGCTCGCCTGAAGAGGCAATTCGACCGTAATCGGTTTTGACGCTCGGAAATGCTGAGATCCTGGACACAAATATCAGTTGTCCACAATTCGCGAAGGGCTTGCTCCAGACGACCGTTCGGCGCGCCGCCAGCCTGCATCACAGCGGTCGAAACGTTCGGACTCCGCCTCGACAAACGCCTGCGACTCCGTTTGCCACACGACGCGTTGTACGTCGATGCGCCGCGTCGCTATCCGGATCACATTGAACGTATTGGACTCGCCGCGTGACCGCGTCGAGGTCGCCGTGCCCGCCTGGATCAGTAATGCTGCCTCGTTGTGTCCCTGACGTCGCATCGACGCTTCACCGCTCCGACTCACGTGCAGATGACCCGACAACAGAATGTCGACGCCCGAGCTCGCAAACTCGCGCATGGCCAGGGGGGCGCGTCCGACCAAATCGTTTTCGTCGCGAGGATCCAGCAGATCGAAAGGGTGATGGCTCACGATGATCTTCACCAGTCCTTTGGGCAACGGATCGAGCACGGCTCGAACCTGGGCGATTTGTTGCGCGTTGATTCGCCCGTCCTTGATTGTCAGGGAGCGGGTCGTATCCACGCCGACCACTGCGATCTCCTCATCGACATAGCTGGGCCGCTCGGTGCGTGAAATGTAGCGGCGGAATTTCGTGCGCGGTCGAAAGAATCGGCTGACAATGTCGAAAAGAGGCACGTCATGATTGCCCGGAACGACAATTTGCGGGGTCGGCAATCCGTCCAGAAACTGGCGCGCCTGGCGAAACTGTTCTGACCGTGCGCGTTGCGTCAGGTCGCCGGACACCACGACCAGATCCGGCCCGAGTTTTCTCGCGAACGACTGCAACGGCTGCAGCAGTGCCTCGTCCACGCGCCCAAAGTGCAGGTCGGACAAATGCAGTAATGTGCGCATCCTACACTCCTTCCGCGACTTCGGTCCGAGGCACCAGAACGCGCAGGGCCGCTGCACGACTGCGATAGCGCAGCGGTGTTTCCAGAACCGCAACCTCACCGTCGGTCGCGACAGAAAGGCGTCGCTGAGTCGTCTCGATCAGTATGTCGCTTGCTTCGATTTCGTCAAAGTCATCGCTGTCGCGCAGGCGTCCAAATAGCGCCTGTACGGTCAGACTGAGGATGCCGAGCCGACCCGTCGGGCGCGCCGTGTAAAGACTGAGCTTTCCGCCCTGAAGCGACTTGCGCGAACCCATCTCGAGCCCTTCGAGCACGTACGCATTGTTGCCTGCAAAAGCAAACGCGGTGCGGTATTTCCGCTCACCACTGCCTGCGTTGACGAGCACCCGCAATGACGACCCCAGTCGAAGCACATGCCAGGTGGCCATGATCATCGCAATCCACTTGCCCAGTCCGAAGCGGCGCCGATGGCGTTCGCGCATGCGCACGATTTGCGGATATACGCCGATACTGGAATTGTTGATGAAGACTTTTCCGTTGACTTCACCGATATCCACATCGATCGCATGGCCGTCCAGGACGGTGCGGATTGCTCCGGGCAGGTCTAGCGGAATGCCGACGTCTTTGGCAAAGTGATTGAGTGTCCCCAGGGGCAGCACGCCGAGTGCGACGCCGGAACCTGCAAGTTCCGCGGCGACCGCGCTGATCGTTCCATCGCCTCCGCCCGCGACAATTATTCGGGCTCCATCGCGCACGAGATCCCGCACTGCACTCTGAATCTGCGCGGCAGGCACCAGGTGCACGGTCGGTTCGCAACCACCTTCGGCAAATCCTGCACGCACGGTTGCCGCGACTTCCTCACCGTGTCCGCATCCGGCGGTGTCATTGATGACGACCGCGACACTCGTTGCCCCATTCGTATTCATTGCGTTTGGGTCCATCGGGCGCTGTCGCGCAGACTGAGGTCGACGACCGCGACGCACAGGGCCAGCCACGCGATGCTTTCCACAAAACCGCCCAGCACGTCGCTCAGATAGTGGGCACCAAGATACAGTCGACTCGTCGCAACCAGCATGATCATCAGCAGCGACCACGCAGCCACAATCGCGCGCCAGGGTCGCGACCTCATGCGTGTCGCCAGATAACCACCGATAATGGCGTAGAACACAGTGCTGGCCGCAACATGCCCGCTCGGAAAACTATACGTGTATAGCAGGACGAGCGGATCATCGAAATGCGGGCGTACCCGTTCGAACGCCAATTTCAGAGCTGCATTGAGCAGCATGCCGGTCGGCGTCGCGATAATCAGCAGTACCAGCCATTTGCGCTGCCCGTGCGAAGCAAAATACAAAGCCAGCGCGGCACTCAGAATGCTGATGCCGGTCAGACCGTGAGAAATCGAAATGACCCGCATCAGACCGGTCATGAGAGGTCTTGAATGCGCGTGCAATTCCCCGGCAATGCGCAAATCCAGCGCGGCGATGGATCCTGCAAAAATCAGCACCAGCAGCGCTGAGAGCAAGCAGCCCGTGGTAATCAGAGTGCGCCAGAGATGGGCACCGCCGATATCTCGAGCGTGATGCAACGAAGACCATGGGGTCCGATGCGTTCCGATCGCGTCCATTCCGCCATCCATTTGCACGCTGCTCCAATCGCAGCGCGGCTGGCGTCCGGCCAGCATTTCCAGTGTGGCGTCAGTCGGCTATACCGAGCCTGAAGCGGCCCCAATTGCTTGCGGCGTGGCGGATGGATTTTATTCGCGCAGAGTATCGAAAGAACCAAAGATCGACCAATCGCAGCGGCGCATGAAATCTTCTACGGCGCTTGGAGAATTCAGTATCCAGACGCGCTTGCCACGTTCCGCCGCGACGTTCAATTTTTCCATGACTGCCGGTCGGCTGGTTCGCCGATAGGCGAGAATCCAAGCGAGGAATTTCAGGTCCAGACGTTCGCTGCAGCCGGGTGAGATGTCGGGCCGGGACTTGCCGTGAAATCGCACGCGACGCCTGACCAGTCGCCAGAAGCAGCGGAACGGTGATACGTCGAGAAAGATGACGATATCGCACGCGGCAAGTCGCACGTCGAGGCTTCCGCCATAGTTGCCGTCCATCACCCATGCATCATTCCGGATCAGCTCTGCTACGGTCTGACTCCACACGTCGCGAGGCGTTTCGATCCAGCCTGGGCGCCAGAAACATTGATCGAGATGGATCAATGGCAAACCGGTTCGCGCAGCAATACGTCGCGCAAGGGTGGACTTGCCGGCGCCCCCACATCCAATCAGCAGGACCTTCCTCATGGGGGCAACTGCGCACATCGGTCCACTATCCACGAATCAACGAAGCAACGCTTTCGCCAAATACCACCGCATGGGGCGACGCTGACGTTCAGTGCATCGAAGCCAGATGCTCGCTTCCATAGCTGTAGTGTCGCTCGAATCGCCCACCACCGTCATGAATGACCAACTGGGCAAAAACACCGTGCGAGGAAGCGGCTTCGCAACGCGCCTTTGCTTCGCGAACTGCGTCGAATTTGGATTCGAGCATAACCAGAGGGCGCCCGTCCAACTGTACGCTCCACCGCCCACTGGATCCGCTGGGAGCTACCTGCAGGATGATCCGCTTCATTGTGGCTTCTTCCGTATGCGGGTGCAGGTGTGTGATAGCAGCCGACACCTGAATCGCAGCGGACTGAGCTTGTCGACGAACACGGGCGCTGCGCCTGCATGCCGTCGCATTCCGCTACGCTGGCGACATGTCCTACCGGTATTTTCTCGCTCTGTTTCCGAACGCTGTGGAGCGCGACCAATGCGCGCGCGTCGTTACCGGTTTGCAGCCGCTGTTAGCTCTGCGCGGAACCTGCATCGACGCGTCGAAGCTGCATCTGACGCTGCATTTCCTAGGTCGCTATGAGAACGAAAATGCGGCGTTGGAGACGGCTGTCACGACAACCTGCAGCTGGATCGAAGCTGACCGGTTCACTCTGACATTCGATCGGGCGAGCAGTCTCGCTGCACGCCGCGCTGTTGCGCCCTGCGTGCTGGAACCGACCGTCGCACCGCCAGCGCTAAGGGCCTTTGCCGATCAACTGCAAGCGGCGACCGGCATTGCACGGGACCAGGAATTCAGGCCTCACGTGACGTGGCTGCATAGCCGCGATCGCATCGCGATACCGGTAAATATCGCGGCAATGACCTGGTCGTGCGAATCATTTTCGTTGGTGCGCAGTGCGCCCGATCGTTATTATCGGATACTCCGCACCTGGCGGCTACTCTGACCTCTGTTTGCGAGTGCGGAGAATGACGAAGGGCAAATCGATTCGGTATGCATCTCGCTGCGGCAGGAAATTTCTCCAGGAACTCCGCGACGAATACGGCTAACAGACAAGATCAAGCGGGACACCTGCACGGCATTCCATCACGCGCGACGCCGATACCAACCTTCGGCGCGTATTCGCTCAAGCACCGAGTCACTGAGCAGAAATCGTGGCTCATACCCTTCGGCAAGCAGTTCCCGAACGGCGGTGGCGGAAATCTGCAATGGCGTGACGGCAATCCGCAGAATGCGGCCGCCTGGCGTCCTGCGCAGGATGTCCACATCATCACAAAGACGTTTGTCCATTTCGACACGCAGCTCGTCGGGAAGGTCCGCGCTGTGCCCTGGCCGGGTCAGCACGCCGATATGCGCGTGATCGAACAACTCGCGCCAACGATGCCAGGTTGTCAGCCTGGTGTAGGCATCAGCGCCGACAAGCAGGATCAGGCTGCGTGCGCTACCAACCTCGCCACGCAATTCACGCAGCGTGTCGATGCTGTATGAGGCGCCCCCACGACGCAGTTCGCGCTCGTCAATCGTCAGGCGCTGCTGACTGGCCAGCGCCAGACGCAACAGCGTGAGTCGCTGCGCGGGGTCGGCGAGGGGTTGAGGACGATGCGGCGGGACATGCGCGGGCACCATGCGCACCTCCGCATCGAGACATTCCGCAGCCTCCCATGCAGCCCTTAGATGGCCCAGATGAATCGGGTCGAAGGTACCGCCGAACAGGGCAATCGGCCGGATCGGGGTCGTCGTCATTCCCGCATCCCCGATCCGGGCGAATCGCTCAGGCGCGCGTCGCGTCGAGCAGCGAATCGCGCGGGACAAATCCCAAAGCGGGCCGGAATTCTGCTCACGCGCTGTGCGAGTTCATGCGATCAGGTGACGGGCGCGTGCGCTGGCCATCGCCACCAGCAAGCGTTCGAATTCGACCCACACGTCGCCGCCGCCACGCCCCTTGCTGATCCGGTCGATACGCGCCGCCTGCACGAGGCACTTTTCCCAATGTTCCGGATTTGCGCGCTGCAGCGCCTTGCGATACAGACCTTCGCGCGCCGGCCAGATCCGCTCATTGCGAAAGGCCTGTGCCGGATTCGACGCGGACGATAGGCGGGCCATCAGTTGCAGTTGGTTGAGCACCCAACCCATCAACGCCGGCACCGCTTCGCCCTCGCCACGCAGCCCTCCAAGGATGCGCAAGGCGCGCACCGCATCGCCGCCGAGAGCGGCATCGGTGAGTTTGAAGGAATCGTATCGCGCGTCGTCGGCAACCAGGCTTTCCAGCGTTGCGACGTCCAGCGCCTTGCCACCGGCGAGCAGCACCAGCTTGTCGATTTCCTGCGCCGCCGCCAGCAGATTGCCCTCGACGCGCGAGATCAGCACTTCGATCGCCTCGGCACTCGCCTTGAGTCCGCGGGACTGCATGCGCTGCGCAATCCACTGTGGCATTTCGGTCGGCTTAAGTGGCCAGAACGGCACAAAAGCGCCGACTTTTTCGACACTTTGCACCCACGCGAGCTCGTGCTGCTTGCTCCACTGGGTAGCGCTGATCAAGAGGATCGTGTCGGGAGGCGGATTTCCGCAATAATCCACAATCGCGGCAGCACCGTCCTTGCCGGGCTTGCCTGTCGGCAAGCGCAGGTCGATCAGACGCCGCGTCGAAAACAGCGACATTCCCGCCGCGCTGCGCGCCAGGTCGTCCCAGTCAAATCCGGATTCCGCGTCGAGCACCTCGCGTTCGACGTAGCCTAATTCCCGCGACCGGGCACGCAGCGAATCGGCTGCCTCGATCAGCAACAAGTGTTCTTCACCGGCGAACAGGTAGACCGGCAGCAGGCTGTCGCCCGCAAGATGTCGCGGCAATTGCGCCGGCGTCACGGCGCGGACGACAACCGCGTGCGGCAGCGCGCGCTCATGGCTGATTGCGCGCTAGTGCTGCGAGTCGGCGCAGGATTGCCTGGACCATGTCGCGTCCGAGCTGCTTGCGCAATTCGGTTTCCTGCGCGGCCACACCAAGCGCCTGGGTTTCATCAAAGGTGTAGTCACGGCTGAGTTCGATCGCCTGGCGCGGCAAGATGACGTGCCCTGTAGCATCGACCGCCTCGATTTCAACGCGATCGGTCATCGTGTATTCGCGCACGCGTGCCGTCGCGCCAACCGACAAGGTTTCCACCTTGATCGAGCTGACCGGAATACGCAGCACAGCGACGTTTTCGGCTTTTTCTTCAATCGTCGCACCTGAGCGCTGCAGCGCGGCGGTCAGGTCGCGGCCGAGCAGATCCGCCGGGTCGATCTGCACGTGCACGTGCTGCAGCGATGCCGGCAATTGCGCCTGCTCGCGGAGGTGAAAGCCGCAACCGGCAAACAATGCGCACAAAGAGATTAGTACAAATCTGGACATGCTCATTCCTTGCGATCAACCGACCACGATATTGACGATCTTGCCCGGAACCACGATGATTTTCTTGATGCTCTGGCCATCGATGAAACGCGCGACTGTCGGCTCGGCGACAGCGAGGCGCTCGCAGTCTTCTTTGCTGGTTCCAGCCGCGATTTCAATCTGGCCACGCAACTTGCCATTGACCTGCACCGCGAGCACCAGTGCCGCGCGCTGCAACGCCGCGGCATCCGCGACCGGCCAACGTTCGTTTTCGATGAGCGTCTCGGCGTGCCCCAAGGCCTGCCACAACGCGTGCGATACATGCGGCGTAATCGGATTGAGCATCAGTGCCACAGCCTCATAGGCTTCGTGCCGCACAGCGCGCGCCAATGCGCTGTCGTCGTCGAATTTCGCCAGCGCGTTCATGAGTTCCATGACGGCAGCGATCGACGTATTGAACGCGTGGCGTCGACCGATATCGTCGGAAACCTTGGCGATGGTCTCGTGCAGTTTGCGGCGAACGGTTTTCTGGGCATCGGTCAGATTCGACGCATCCTGGCGCAAGGCGACCGCAGCCGAGCGGGATTCCGCAATCGGGCCACCTGCGGCGTGCCGCTGAACCTGGGCCCAGACCCGGCGCAGGAACCGCGCCATGCCTTCGACCCCCGCCTCGTTCCATTCCAGGGACATTTCCGGCGGCGCGGCAAACATCGAGAACAGACGCACCGTGTCGGCGCCATAGGCGTCGACCATACTCTGCGGATCGACGCCATTGTTCTTGGACTTCGCCATCTTTTCGATGCCGCCGATCTGCACAGCCGCGCCATCGGCGACCAAAGTGGCCCCGGTGATGCGTGCCCGCTCGTCGCGATGGATCTCCACGTCGGCAGGATTGAACCAGTCGCGATGGCCTTCGGCTTCGCGGAAAAACGTCTCGGCGACGACCATTCCCTGACAGAGCAGATTGGTCGCCGGTTCGCCGGACGAAACCATGCCGGTGTCACGGAGCAATTTGTGGTAAAAGCGAAAATACAGCAAATGCAGAATCGCGTGCTCGATGCCGCCGATGTACTGGTCGACCGGCAGCCAATAGTTGGCACGCTCGTCCACCTGCCCCTGCGCATCGGGACTCGTATAGCGCGCGTAGTACCAGCTCGATTCCATAAACGTATCGAACGTATCGGTCTCGCGCTCGGCAGGCCCACCGCACTGCGGACAGGTACACTTGCGCCATTCCGGATCAGACTTGATCGGTGACTGCACGCCGCTGAACGCAACGTCTTCGGGCAGCACGACCGGCAATTGGTCTTCGGGCACGGGAACCGCTTCGCAGCGGGCGCAGTAGATGATCGGAATCGGGCATCCCCAGTAGCGCTGACGCGACACACCCCAGTCGCGGAGGCGGAAATTGATCCGCCGGGCCAGGTGTCCGTCGCGTTCAAATCGCGCCGTCAGCGCCGCGAATGCCGTGTCGAAATCCATTCCGTCGTATTCGCCGGAATTGACCAGAAAACCGCGTTCGGTGTATGCGCCATCGCGCAGCAGGCGCTGCTGGAACTCTTCGATCACCTGCACCGCTGCCGTCGGCTCGTACACATCGCGTGCCGCGCCGCCCCCCAACGCGGTGTTCATCGCGTCCCCGCCGGCGCTGACGTCGCGCTTCAGCTCCAGGATCGCGTCGCGCACATCGTCGTTGACGATCACCATGCGGATGGGAAGATCGTACTTTTGCGCGAATTCCCAATCGCGTTGGTCATGCCCGGGAACCGCCATCACTGCACCCGTGCCGTAGCCCATCAGCACGAAATTTGCCGCCCATACCGGCACCGCTTCGCCGCTGATCGGATGTACGGCACTGATGCCGGTGAAAACGCCTTTTTTCTCCTGGGTCTCGATATCCGCTTCCGCGGTGCCACCGTGCCGGCATTCCTCGATGAATGCAGCCAGCTGCGGATTGGATGCGGCGGCAGCCAGCGCCAGCGGGTGTTCCGCTGCGACCGAAATGAAGGTCACTCCAAGCAGGGTATCCGGGCGCGTGGTAAACACGCTCAGCGTTTCGTCACGCCCTTCCAGCGCGAAGGGAATTTCCAAACCTTCCGAGCGCCCGATCCAATTGCGCTGCATCGTCTTGACCGCATCCGGCCAGCCCGGCAGGTTGTCCAGCTCGTCGAGCAGTTCCTGCGCGTAGTCGGTGATTTTCAGAAACCATTGTGGAATTTCGCGTTTTTCCACAATCGCGCCGGAACGCCAGCCGCGCCCGTCGATGACCTGCTCGTTGGCCAGCACCGTGTGGTCGACCGGATCCCAGTTCACCACGCTGTTGCGGCGGTATACGAGACCTTTCTTGAACAACCGCGTGAACATCTGCTGTTCCCAGCGGTAGTACTCCGGTCGGCAGGTGGTCACTTCGCGGGACCAATCGTAGGCAAAGCCCATCCGGTTCAGCTGCGCCTTCATGTGCTCGATGTTGGCGTAGGTCCACTTCGCGGGCGCCGTCTTGTTCTTGATCGCGGCATTTTCCGCGGGCAGGCCGAAGGCGTCCCAGCCCATAGGCTGGAGCACATTTTTGCCCTGCATGCGCTGGTAGCGGCTGATCACATCGCCAATCGTGTAATTGCGCACATGCCCCATATGCAGCGCGCCAGACGGATAGGGCAGCATCGACAGGCAATAGTATTTCGGCCGCGTGGGATCTTCCTTCACCTCGAAGGCGCGGTTGTCGGTCCAGAATTTCTGCGCGGCGGCTTCGACCGCCTGCGGCTCGTAGATTTCGTCCATGGGTCTCTTCGGCTCGGATCGGTCCTGTCGGAGCAAATCCGGCCCGTGGCAAGGTTTCGGATCGGGCAGACTACCGCAGTGCACCAACGGCGCCAACCCGTCGCGCCTTGAGGTACGCTAAGCCGCACCATGAATGCCGTCAGGACATCCGGTTTCGCCCCGCTCGCCGAGCTGCTGGATGCGATCGCGCATTCGCCGCCCCTGCCCGAATTGCTCGAACACATCCTCGATGCGGCCTGTCGACTGGTGCACGCCGACGCAGGCGTGATTGGCCAATACGAGAGCAACGCCGGCCCGACCCGGGTAGCCGCAGTGCGCAATCTTCCGGGGGCACCCGAACGGTTCGTCACAGACTGGGGCGATCAGCTGGGTCACGACATCCGCGCCACCCGGCAGCGAGTGCAGTCTCAGCCGGGAGAGCACGCAGTGCCTGAAGGATTCGGATTGCCCGGACACGAGGTGCTCGGAATTCCGATCCGCTGGCGCGAGGAATTGCTCGGCTTCATCGGAGTCAGCGTGGCGCTCCCGCGACGCCTGCGCGACACGCATATCGAATTGCTGGAACTCATCGCGCGCATTGCGGCGGTCGCGATCGAACATTCGATGCGCCAGGACGAAGTGCGCCGGCGCAGCCGCCGTTTCGAAGTGATTGCGCGCATCGCAGCGGGAATGCACCAGGATCTGGCCCTGGATGCGTTGCTGCAGCGCGCCGCCGACACGGTGCATGAATTGCTGCAATTTCCGAATGTGGATATTCCCTTGATCGATCCGCTCCGCCCGGACACCCTGGTGATCAAGGTGCGCGGGGGGAGCTACAAGGACCAGATCAGCCACGAAGATCGCATTCCGATCGATAGCGGAATCATGGGGGCGGCCGTGCGCGAACAGCGCAGCCAACTGGTCAACGACGTGGCGGCCGATTCACGTTACGTGTGCCCGCCCGGGGTGATTCCGGCGCGCGCGGAGCTGGCCGTGCCAATCCATTTCGGCGACGAAGTGCTCGGTGTGCTCAATGTGGAAAGCAACTTCTGCTTCGACGACTTCGACCGTTCCAGCCTGGAAGTGGTGGCCGATTGCCTGGCCGTGACGATCCGCAACGCGCGCCTGTTCAGCCAGTCGCGGGAAGGTGCCGTGCTGCACGAGCGTGCGCGACTCGCGCGCGAACTGCATGACAACGTCACGCAGATTCTCTCGTCGATCAGCCTGCTTGCGCAGACACTGGTCGCGGCCTGGCAGAAAGATCCCGCGGAAGGCGAACGCCGGGCCGGACGCCTGCACCAGCTTTCGCAGACCGCATTCGCGGAAATGCGCATGTTGTTGCGCGAACTTTCGCCACCGGGCGATCCTGCCCCGGCGATCTCGCGCCAAGGCCGCAGTTTCGCGGGCCTGGAACTTCTGCGCAGCCAGGCCTTGCCAGGTGCCCTGAGTCGCTTGCTTGCGGCGATGGTGCCCGAGTCGCTGGAACTGCGCCTGGATTTCGGGGGCTACACCCCGCAGGACCTCGATCACGAAGAAGCCCTGTACCGGGTGGCGCAGGAAGCGGTGTCGAATGTCATCCGGCATGCACAGGCACGTCGCCTCCGCGTTGAAGCGGCCGTAATGCCGAACCAGGCCGTGCTGCGCATCACCGACAATGGACGCGGCATGGGCAACGAGTTTCGCCCGGGACTTGGACTGTCCAGCATGCGCACCCGCATCGAGGGGATCCGTGGAACGTTCCGGATCAGTCCGAACACGCCGAGCGGCACGCTGATCGAAGTGCGCTTGCCACGATCCGACCGTATCGCCATTAGTGAACAAGAACCTTAGTCGGCACGGTGGTTTTCTTGCCCGCGAGAGCAACGCAAGTCGTGGCACCCCTCACCAAAGTCAGGGTCGCGGACCTGCGCAAGGTGGCTACCGGCAGGGCGCCCGCCAATGGATGATGATCTGGACATCATCCGCGAGCCTACCCCAATGAACGCCGCCATCGACCTCTGCAGGAGCCAGCCCGCCATGAACCACGAACGCTTGCGCATCGTGCTCGTCGACGACCATGCCATCGTGCGCGAAGGCGTACGGGCCGTGCTGGAACAACACGATGACCTCCAGGTGATCGGTGAATTCGGCAGTGGCGACGAAGTGCTCGCGAAATGCGAGGAGCTGCGGCCCGACGTGGTCGTGCTGGATCTGCGCATGCCCGGTATTGGTCCGGTCGACACGCTGCGCGGTTTGCGCTCGCGGCTACCGGGCGTCAGCGTGCTCGTGTTCACCAGCTTCGGCGAGGACCAGCTGATCCGCGATACCCTGGATGCCGGCGCGAATGGCTTCCTGCTCAAGGATGCCTTGCAGGACGATCTGGTCCGGGCGATTCGCAGCGTCGCGGCGGGCCAACCGTACCTGGATCCGGCCGCGCAGCGTCAACTGATGGAGTTGCTGCGCGGCGGAACCACGCAACGCGATGCACTCACGCCGCGCGAATCCGACGTCCTGCGCCTCGTGGCGGAAGGTCAATCGAACAAGCAGATCGGCAACTCGTTGAATCTGACCGAGGGCACAGTCAAGGGCTACGTCAGCCAGATCCTGGCCAAACTGCGTCTGCAGGATCGCACCCAGATGGCTTTGTACGCTGTGCGCAACGGCCTCGCCGGCGAATCGCGTTAAAGTATACATTGAGCCGACGGCCGGAATCGCGTCGCCGACAAGCGTGACACCTCGGTTACAGCGCAATCGAGTCGGCCGCGCGGAATTGCCGGTAGTCGATTAGTGCAATAGCCAGTCCTTCACGCCAAAACAACAACTGTACTTTTATCCTAGGGACGTCGCCGGTCGGCGTTTCTAGACGATGGGGCGCTTGCCAATCCGCAAGCTTGCCTTCAGAGTCCGCGCCCGGAGGAACCCTGCCGACGCTGTCGATCCCAATGATCGATCGCCGGCTCGGTGGCGTGGGAGGACAAGTTGAATCAGATCGCAAGCCGCGATGCGGGCGGCGTTGATGTGCTATTGCTCGAAGACGAGGCAGCCGGGCGCCTCCTCATGACGGAAGCGCTGGCTGCCTGCGGCAGGGTCACGCGCATCGATGCAGCGACCAGTATCGCCTGCGGGCGTCGAGCGCTCGCGGAAAAAAGCTACGACCTGCTGCTTGCCGACCTCAACCTGCCTGACGGCAGCGGGCTCGCCTTGGTGCGTCAAGCGCGCGCGCTGACCAAGCCACCACTGGTGCTGGTCGTATCCTCGATCAGCGACGACGCGAGCATCGTGGCGGCCATTGCTGCCGGGGCCTGCGGTTACGCGTGCAAGTTCGATGCGCCGGAAGACATCGCCCGTTCGATCGCAATTGCGCTTGACGGCGGTGCGACCGTAACTCCGGCGATTGCGCACCGGCTGATCGCCTTGCTGCGAGCCAATGCACCCCGGCAGGACGCCCAATGCACGGCGCTGACACCGCGCGAACAGGAGATTCTCACGCTGGCTTCGAAGGGCTACTCCTACCGGCAGATTGCCGAGCTGGGCGGCGGCAGGCCGTCCACCGTGTATTGTCACGTTCGGCATATTTATGAAAAAATGCATGTTTCCAATCTACCACAGGCATTGTTCGAGGCACGCGCGCAAGGCCTGCTCTGATGCGCGCAGATGGCTCGGGCCGATGGCGGGCGGATTTGCTGTTCTGGGGAAGCCTGCTGCTCGCGCTGGGTAGTGTGTGGCTCGGCTTTCGACTTGCGGTGCCGCCGTCCGGGCATTGCCTGGAGCAGGTTCTCGCGCGCAACAACGATAGCTGGCAAGAGCTTGCGCTGCCCTTGCACCTGACGCCGCGCGAACAGCGACGCGCAGTGTTGACGCTGCGCGCGACGATCAACTACACGGGGCCGCCCACGTCACTGCAGGCGATCTATCTCGGCGAGGCGACCCCGTTCTATCGAGCGAGCGTGAATGGTGTCGAGCTCACCCCGACGATCGACATCCTGCGCCGCGACCTGCGCGACCTGGGTCCGCACCTGCATCCACTCGTCGCGGGGTTGCTGCACGACGGCGAAAATGTCATCGAACTCGAATTGCCACTTTCGGTCGCGCTGAGCGAGCTGCGCGTCGGCCAACTCTGCGTCGCTGACTACGTCACCCTCGAGCCTGTGTATCGCCTCAACTGGTGGCGCCAGGTCGGCGTGCCGCGGATCTGTCTGGCACTGCTGGGCTCACTCGGCTTGTTCGCGGTGTTGTTCTGGCGGCTCGGCGAGCGTCCGCGCGTCGTGCGGATTTTCGCGGTGTGCGTGTTCCTGATGCTGGTTCGCGCCGCGTATCTTGCGTTCCCCTGGAAACCCTTTTCCCCCCTCGTCGAACGGGTAGTCAGCGACGTCAGTATCCTGCTGCTGTTATGGACCCTGTACCTGCTGATTGGCGCATTGTGGAATGTCAGATTGCGCCGCTGGGAGGGCATGCTATCCGGCGTGGTGATTTTTGGATCCGCCGCGATGCTGGTCACACCGTGGTGGGACTGGCATCTACGCTATCCACAACTGAACAATATGGTGTGGCTGGTGGTCGCGGCGAATGCCGGGATGCTCGGCGTGACCGTCGCGCGCGCGGCGCGGCGCGCACATCCGCTGGAATGGCGGGTAGTCCTCTGGGCCATGGTATTCGGCGTCGGATGCTGTGCGATGGAAGCCGCGACGTTCAATCTCGCGATCGAGCTGCGTCGTGTATGGATTTATCCACTTGGCACCACAGTCATCGCACTCGCGTTTGGCGTGCTGCTGACGCGGCGTTCCGCGCTTGGCATGGATGTGCTCAACCGCTCGGCGGCGGTACTCGCAAGAGACATCGATCTCGCCTTGCGCGAGCCCACTCCGACTTCTGGCGCACAATGGGTCGATGAAATATCCAGCACCTTGATCGATCACGAGCGGCAACGCGTATTGCGCGATATCCACGATGGATTCGGCTCGCGTCTGGTGGCCGTGCTGAGTCGACTGCGCCGCGAGCAACCGGGTTCGGCAGTCTACGCCGACATGCAGCGCGCATTGCTCGACATGCGCCTGATGATCGACGCAATGGACGAATCGGCGCGCTCGCTGGATATCGCGATGGCGATGTTGCGGCATCGGCTGGAACCGCTGCTGAGCGGCGCCGGACTCGACAGCGACTGGAACCTCGAACGCGTCGATGCGGTGCAGGTCGACGATCGGCGCAAACTCATGCAATTGCTGCGCTGCCTTGAAGAATTGCTGAGCAACGCGATGCAGCACGCATCAGCGCGACGCATTGCAATCGGTGCATCGCGCATCGGCAATGGTCTGTATTTCAGCGTCGCCGATGACGGTTGCGGCCTGCCCCTGACGCCGCAGCGCGGCAACGGATTGCGCAATCTGGATCGGCGTATCCAGATTCTTGGTGGCCATTGGAAACACGGTCCCGGCATCGACGGGCGCGGCGTGCGCTTCGACATCGTCCTTCCGCGCATCTGATCCACGACGCCGCTTCGCGAAACGCCTCCCTACGCAATTCTGCGGATGCGAGCGGAAGCGGATCCGTCCCAGACTTTCTCCCGCGGCCTGCGGGCCGCTGTCCGCGCGCGGCGGGTCGTCGACGCGCCGTGCGCTCCTGTCTGAATACTGGAGTAAGACACAATGGCAACGAATGACAAACAGCAACAACGGCTGCTCGGTCGGATTCTCGCGCAAGCGGTGAGCGCCGAAGAATTGGTCGCGGTCGCTGCCGCGGGCGGCACGCAAAACGGTGAGTCCAGCCACACGCAAAGTTTCCACGGCACGGGCGGCACGGTGCTCGGCCCAGGCATTACCGATGGCTACTACACCTACGATGGCACCATCGATCCGCGCCTCTGACCGCGGTTGCCACATTAATCGTCATGCCTGACCGGCGCAGCGGCCGCACGCGCTCCGCAGCCGTCACACACGCTGCATTGTCGCCATCCGCAAATTTGCGGAGGCGCCGTCGTGCGATTGATCCGACCATGCGCGCGGCACTGTCCCATCGACGGTTCCGACAAAGGCAGCACTTTTCACATACCGATATTTCCATCAACGGGAGTTTGGACAATGAGCAATAGTCGTTCCGAACAACAGCGCGTCCTGGGACGCATTCTGGCGCAGGAAATCGCGCCCGACGCCGCCACGATCGTCGAAGCCGCCGGCGGCACTTTGCCGACCTCGGACAGCGGTAGTGGCGGCAATGTCTACACCTATGGGCCGACGCCGGCGACCAGCGACATGAAGGTCAATCACGACTGGCCGCAGGCCTAGGCAGCGGCGCGACGCGGCGCACAGTCGCCGCGTCGCACTGACTCCCGCAGCCATGCTTTTCTTTCTACTCATGCAGGCAGCATCGGTCACAGCCGTACCTTCCGACGCGTGTGTCGAAGCGGCGCGCAGCTCGCGCCAGCTGCCGGCGCTGGACGCGTTTCTGGCGGGGCGGCGATTGCCCGGCATCGCGACTCGCGGCGTGAGCCAGGGTGTCGCTGCGCCAAGTGGTGCGACCGTCGCGGAGCTTTTTGCGCGGGTCGGTCAACCCGTGCAAGCCGGTGCGTTATTGGGTCGGCTGCACGCGGCTGCGCTGGATCGTGAATTGGCGATGCTCGATCCAGATCTTGCCGCTTCGGCCGCCGAAAGCGCGCAATTCGACGCCGATGTGCAAAGGCTGGTGCGCGAACATGAGCGCCGCCAGGCACATCCGGAGTTGTTTGCCCGGGAGGAGCGCGACGCTCACGTCGCTCTGCTTGCTGGCGCACGCGCACGACTGGTGCAGGCGCAGGCGCGCGCGCGTTCTGTCGCCCTGCACCGTCACCAGCTAGAACAGCAACGCGAGTTACTGGAACTGCGCGCACCCATGGACAGCGTGGTTTCCAGCGTGCTGGTGCACGTTGGCGAGTCCGTCATCGCCGGCGCGCACCTGCTTGAGCTGACGCCGATCGTGAATGCGCAGGCGCGATTTGCCATGCCGCCCGGCGCGCTCGGCCAGCTTGCCATCGGCACACACGTCTGCCTTCAGGCTGGCGATACGGCGCCGATTCCCGCACGCATTACCTTCCTCGCAGCGACGATCGAACCTTCCGCGCAGGCGATCATCGCAGAAGCGACGGTCGACGCCGATGCCGATCCAGCCTCGGTTCGCGCCCTGCTACCCGGCAGTGCGATCGATGTGGTCCCAGTGGCATGGCCGGATCCATTGCCGTGAGCAGCGCGAAACTGCTGGTCTGCGGTGTCAACGCGTCAGCGCAAGCGGCGTTGTTGGGCGAGCTTGCTCCGGCGTTGCGTAGCCGTGTCGCTGTGGATGGCGACGACCTTGCCTTACTCGATGGCGCGGGCGGAAATTCTCAGTCGGCGCTGCGCGGCAGGGATTTGACCAACGTTTCCATTGTGGCTTTTGGCGTGGATGCCGAACGGCGCACGCAGCTGCTCGCGCGGGGACAACTGGTCTACGGCGCGCCGCGGGCGCCGCACCCCGCCGATCTGACACGCCTGCTGCAGAATCTGCTTGCAGCACCGCTCGCCGATCCGCGCGCGCTGGCGCTGCCTGCGATGGATCGCGAAGAGATAGCGCAGATCGGATCGGTGCGCCGCGCGCTGGCGCGCGGCGCGGCAAGCATCGGTGCGAGCCGGCTGCGTCTGCATCTGGCTGCCGATCGGCGCGGTGCCCTACTCTGCGTTGGGCCGCAGGACGACGTGCTTTTCATGAACCCGCACGGCGACGGTCTCGCGGCCTACGCGCTGCGTTGTGGCGAAAGTGTCATTGTCGCCAATGTTGATAGCGACCCTCGCTCGGTGGTCGGCATCGACTATCACGAAGACGATGCCGGACGCGCGACCCTGTCGCACTATGCGGGTGCGCGTGCGATCGGTTTGCGCCGATGGCAGATGGTGGTCAGCGCGAGTGTCGCTGACGTTGTTGCGGCGGAAGCGCTTATCCCGAGTTTGTCGGCGCTGCTCGACGCCATCTGCGACTCGGCATCGGCAGACGACATCGAGGCGCGCTATGGCGTCGCTGCCCGGGTCTACCGCCCCGCCGCGTTGCGTGCGCGCGCGCAAAACGATGCCATCCAGGCGTGGCCACGCTTCACGCCCGCCTGGATCCAGCGCACGGGTCGCTACTGGCGCTGGCCGCTCGTGCTTGCCGGATTGTCACTGCTGCTGCCGGTGGCGCCAGACGTCGATGGCGTCGGAGAAATCACTTACGCCGGCGCTCCGTTGGTTCGTGCGCCCGTCAATGGTGAAATCGTCGACATCGCGGTGCAAGTCGGCGCCGAAGTCGCGCAGGGCCAAGTGTTGTTCTCCCTCAGCGACGCCAGCGGGACTGCCGATCTGGCCATTGCTTATGCTGACTATCGCGCGCTGCTGCGCCAGCTTTTGTGGAATCCCCAGGACGATACGACGCGGGACGCCATCGCTCAGGCCTGGGAACGCGTGAATGACGGAATTCATCGACGCCGACGGGAAATTGTGGCGCCGGTCTCCGGCCACGTGCTCGATGTGCCTCTGGTCGCAGGTCGGGCGGTCACCGCCGGTGAGACGCTCGCGGCGATCGTGCCGACCGGCGCTGCTCCGTTCGTCGAGTTGGATCTTCCTGCACGCGAACGCATGCAGTTGGTGCTCGGCGCACCCGGATGGCTGCGCATGGCCGACGGGCGCGAATATGCGATACGACTCGATGCCCTCGGCAGCCTGATCCGCGCGGATGCAGGACCTGAACGCATACGCGGCCGCGCCACGTTTATCGACGCGAGCCGGCCGCCGCCACCGGGATCGCGCGGCGTCGCCAGCCTCGAGCTGGGACGCAGGCCGTTGCTCGGTCTGCTCTGGCACCGGCTCAACGCACCGTGAGGCCCACGTGACTTCCCCATTGCTGCGACGGTTTCCCGGATTGGCCCGGTTGTGGCGCGGTGAGCGCGTGCCTTTCGTTGCGCAGAGCGCACCAGGCGAGTGTGGCGTGGCGTGCCTTGCGATGCTTGCCTGCCACTACGGCCGCGCAACGGGTGTCGCGGAAGTCAGTGCGATGGCGGGCGCCTCGCGCCTTGGATCGCGCCTGGGCGAATTGGCGGCACTCGCACCGCAACTCGGTTTTGCCGCGCGCATCGTCAAACTGCATGAGCTTGATGAGCTGCGCTGGCTCGATCGCCCCGTCATGCTGCATTGGAGATTTTGCCATTTTGTAATACTTTTATCATTCGACGGCCGCCGCGCGCAGCTCCTCGATCCAGCCTCCGGTGCCATCGAAGTCGATCGGCTCGAACTCGAAGAAGCGTACACCGGCTTGCTGTTGTGGCCAGACGCACCGCCACAGCGTGCGGCCAAGGCACCGCACCGACCGGTCCTGCCGTTCCTTCGCGGCTTCGTCGACGCGATGCCCGAGCTGCCCGCACTGCTCACCGTCTGTCTCGGATTGCAATTGTTGTCGCTGATCCCCGCCATGCTGTCAGCCTGGCTGTTCGGTACCGTGCTGCCTCGGCACGACGGCGGTCTGGCTGCCGCACTGGCAGTCGCCGCACTCACCGTTGCGACACTGCAGCCCCTGTTCGAGCTGGTGCGCAACTATCTGGTCGTGCAACTGCGCGGCGTGCTCGGCCTTGCGATGCTGACGGAACTGGTCGACCGTGTGCTGCGCATCCCGTGGAAACTGCTGCAGCAGCGACCGTACGGCGACATCCTGACGCGTCTGCACGCGAACGAGGAGATTCGCAGTCTGCTCACCGGCAGCGGCGTGGCTCTGCTGCTCGACGGCGTGCTTGCGCTGATGGCGATGGCGATATTGCTCGTCACCAGTGCCGCGTGCGCGGCGGTCGTGATCGGCTGCGTGGCCGTTGCGTCGGCAGTCTTTGCAACGCTGCGGCGCCAACGCGCGCACAACCTGGCGGAATTGTTTGCCGGCCAGAGTCAGTCGCAAGGCTACCTTGTGCAAATGTTGATGGGCATGGAGACCGTCCGCGCGAGTGGACTTGACCGCGGCGTGCGTCAACGCTGGTCCACGCTGTTTGCGCGTGAGACGTCGGCGGTCGCCGCGCTCGGACGTACCGAAGGCCGCATCGCCGCGCTCGCAACTGCGTTGACTCAGTCATCCGGCCTACTGGTTCTGCTCGTCGCCGGGCGAATGTCGCTCGCTGGATCGCTGACCCTGACCCAGGCGTTGCTCACCTATTCCCTCGCGTTGACCGCGCTGGGAGCACTGGGCCGATTGCTGCTCGGAATTCAGCATCTGCAATCCGTTGGCTTCCAGGTCGCGCTGGCCCAGGACCTTCTGGAGCTGCCGTGCATGCCCGAATCCAGCGAGGATCGCAGTGCGCCAGCTGCAACAGCCTCCCGTGGCACCTTGCGTTGTGCCAACGTAAGTTTCGCGCATGCAGCAAACCAGCCGGCGACGCTGACCGACATTGCACTCGACATTCCCACGGGCGGACTGATCGCATTGGTCGGACCGTCCGGGTCGGGAAAATCCACATTGCTAAGTATCCTGGCCGGACTTTATGTCCCGGACCAGGGTGAGATCGAACTTGACGGACGTGCACTGGCGACCTTCGATCCCGCGGCGTTGCGCCGGCGCATCGTGCTCGTGCCGCAATTTCCCTATTTCTTCGCGCAGAGCATCCGCGAAAACCTGCAGCTCGCGCGCGCCGACGCGAGCCCGGCGCAAATGCGCGACGCCGCAGCGCGCGCGTGCATCGCCGCCGATATCGATGCCTTGCCGATGGCCTACGAAACCGTTCTCGCCGAAGGCGGCAGCGGATTGTCCGGCGGGCAGCGCCAGCGACTCGCGCTGGCTCGCGCGATCCTCGCTGCGCCGGATGTGCTGCTGCTGGACGAGGCGACCAGCTCGCTCGACGCACAGACCGAGCAGAGCGTGCTCGCTGAACTGGCCTCGCTCGCCTGCACGCGGGTAATCGCCGCGCATCGGCTCAGTACGGTACGCGCCGCCGACTACATCTACGTGCTGGACGCCGGCCGCATCGTGCAGCATGGCAGCTATGCCCAGTTGGCCCACCAGACCGGGCCGTTCCGCCGCCTTTTCAATCGCCAGCTGGGCGACGCCGACGCCGCCTGACCTACCCACGGACTCCTATGCGCATTCTCATCAGCACCATGCTCGAAGACATCCACGCCATCGCGGTTGCCACATCGCTGGAACAGCGTGGCCACGACGTCGTGCGGCTGCACCATGCCGATTTTCCGACACGCCAACGCGTCAATCTGGAATACACCGGAGCGACGCTCAGCGCGACGATGGCAGGATCGGCCCTGTCCGACATCGACCCCCGTGACTTCGATGTGGTCTGGAATCGTCGCCATATTCCGGCGCGCAGCGATCAGACCGTGAACCCGGATGATCGCGAATTCGCGCGACGGGAAACCCGCGCGGCCAGTGCGGCTTTGTGGCAATTGTGCGGTCCAGCGGCATTCTGGATAAATCCCGAACCCGCAGCTCAGCGCGCTCAGGTCAAACCCGTGCAACTCGCGGCGGCGCAACGGCATGGGCTGGCGGTCCCACCGACGCTGATCAGCAACGATCCCGCGCGCGTGCGCGAGTTCGTGCAACGGCACGCGGGGGTCTGCGTATACAAGCCGCTCAGCATGGGCGATTGGTTCGAAGACGGCAATCTGCACATGTTGTATACGAGCAAGGTCGATGTCGCTCAACTGCCCACCGACCGCCTGCTGCAGGCGTGTCCCGGCATCTATCAGCGTCGCGTCGATAAACATTACGAAGTGCGCGCGACCTTCATGGGCGCGCAATGCTGCGCGATCCGCATCGACTCGCAGCAAACCGAACGCGGCCAGGTCGATTGGCGACAAGCGCAGGGTAGCGAACGCATGCCGGCACGTCCGGTCGAAGCACCCGCCGCCGTGCAGGCTGCCTGTCGTGCGTTGATGACCGAACTCGGCATCGTGTTCGGCTGCTTCGATTTCATCGTGACGCCCGAGGGAGAGTGGGTGTTTCTCGAAGTGAACGAGGCCGGCCAGTTCCTGTTTCTCGAAGTATGGTGCCCCGAGCTTCCGCTGCTGGACATGTTCTGCCAATTTCTGCTGAGCCGCGACACCGCGTTCCGCTACCGAACGGGCGCTACGCCTCTGCGCTATCCCGCCGATATCGAGGCGGGCGCCCTCGAACGGATCAACGCAACCGATCGCGCGGCCCACGTTGACACCAACGTGTGGCAATCGATGACGGTGGCACTCAAGGCCGCTTCGTAGCACGGTTTCGACCCGCGATTGGAATCGTCGTGCGGCGACATCGACGCACGCCAATGCGCGCTCACGTGTTGTTCGTGGTCACAATCGACCATGCCAAACGGCACGGGAGCCTAGCCGACGCCTGACGCATGATCGGGGCTTCCCTCGCTGGAGCGTTGACACATGAAGATTCTGGCCCTCGTTTCAGCCATCGGCATGCTGCCCTGCGCTACTGCTTCAGCGGCGGATCCAAATCCAACTGATACAACGCCGCTGGTGCTGCACTGTGGACATGTGTTCGACAGCGTGCATGGCAAACTCGACGGAGCGTCCAGCGTGGTCGTGCGTGGCGGACGCATCGAATCCGTGCGGGCAGGCACGCACGACGTCGCCGGCGCGGCTGTGATCGACCTGTCCGCCCAAACCTGCCTGCCAGGCCTGATCGACAGTCACACGCACCTGACTGGCGAAACCAGCCCTACCGGGTACAGCGATCAATTCCGCTGGAATATTGCCGACTACGCGATTCGATCCACGGTATATGCCCAGCGCACCCTGCAGGCCGGCTTCACGACCGTGCGCAATCTTGGCGACAACGCCAACGAGTCGATTGCGCTGCGCAATGCGATTGCCGCACATGTGATTCCGGGACCGCGCATTTTCAGTGCCGGCGTGGCAATCGGTTCAACCGGGGGCCATGCCGATGGTAGTGACGGCTATCGCGCCGACCTGATGGGCGATCCGGGCCCCAAAGTCGGCATCATCAACGGCGTCGACGACGCCTGGAAAGCCGTGCGCCAGCACTACAAGGACGGTGCCGACCTGATCAAGATCATGCCTTCGGGCGGCGTTCTCGATGAAAGTTCCAGTGTGGACAATGCACAGATGACGATCGAGGAAATCAAGGCGGTGGTGGCGGCGGCGCATGACTACGGATTTACCGTCGCAGCACACGCACACGGCGCCGAAGCCATCCGCCGCGCGGTAATCGGCGGCGTCGACTCGATCGAACACGGAACTTTCATGGACGAAGCGGACATGAAGCTGATGAAGGAACACGGCACCTGGTACGTGCCGACGATCATTGCGGGCAAGTACGTTGCCGGCAAAGCCAAGACGCCGGGCTACTATCCGGCGCAGATCGCCGCAAAGGCATTGCAGGTTGGCCCCCTGATCCAGATCACCGCCGGCAAAGCGTACAAGGCCGGCGTCAAGATCGCTTTCGGCACGGATGCGGCGGTATATCCCCACGGCGACAACGCGCACGAGTTCGAGCTCATGGTCGGCGCCGGCATGCCTGCGACTTACGCGTTGCAGGCGGCGACCAGCCATGCCGCCGAACTGTTGCACAAATCAAAAGATATCGGCAGCGTCGAAAGCGGCAAACTGGCCGATATCGTCGCCGTGGATGGTGACCCCGTCGCAGACATCGCACGCATGAAGCAGATCAGTTTCGTGATGAAGGACGGCGTCGTCTACCGCCAGCAGGGAAAACCCGTCGCCCCCTGATACGGATCGGCATCGGAATGCATTCCGGGCCGCATGCCATCGCGGACCTGCGCAGACCTCGTCACGAAATAGGTGCTCGCAGCGCGCTATTTTGGATCGGCGGTGTGAGCGGATTTCACGCTGTCGTCCGCGTCGCGCCACGAGAAGACTTCGTCGATGCGCACACCGAACGTGCGTGCGATCCGAAATGCCAGTTCGAGAGACGGTGCATAGCGCTCGGCCTCCAGTGCAATGATGGTCTGGCGTGTCACCGCACAGCGCGCCGCCAGCTCCTGCTGGGTCATCTCGCCCCGCTCAAAGCGCAGTCGGCGAATCGCGTTGGTGACCGCAGTGCCCGGCGCAGTCATCCAGTCAGACCCGGTCACGACGATACGCGAGCGCGGTGACCGCGTATTCAACCAGACTGGAAACGATCAATCCCACGATCAGCAGGTGCCCGATCATCGGCGGGGGCGCCCAGGTCAGTCGTTCATTCGGTGAAAAACTGAACAACACAGCAATCCCTACTATGTATACAACCAGACTGATCCGTGCCCACTCAACCGCTCGGCATGCAATCGCGCGATCCCGCTCGTCTTCCTCAACTCCACGGCGCCAGCGCGTCTGAAGCACGCTCAACAGAACGAACCATGCAATGACCAGCATCGCGATGTTCCTGCCGACCCGATTGGCGTCGGGGTTCTGCCACAGCGATGGCGCCTGAAACGCCGCGGCATGCAATAACGAATAGGCCAGAATGGCCGCAGCAAAGCCACATCCGATCCAGGCACGCCATTCGCCCGGCGAAATATCACGATCCACATTGCCAAGCGGTAACCGGCTGATCGCGATCAGTGACAGCCAAGCAACGGCGATCAGCAGAAACACGCCGGCGTTGCCGGTATCAATACCGAGCAGTTGCTTCGGACCCGCCAGCAACAGCCAGTTTGCGGCAATGCCAAGGAGAATAAGCCCGACAAACATCCTGCGGTGAGTCGTCACTATGTAATCCTTACAGCACATTATGTATGCTGTACTTTACTTTTTCGCGATCCTAAGTCAAGTATTTTTTACATTACCTTGCGTTCGCCCGGTGCTGGCACAATCTGCGCCCCAACTTCTCAGGAGCCGCCATGTCATCCAGCCCTGCCACGTCGCCGTTGGTGTTTGATGCCACCCAGCACAATTTCGAAGCGGACGTCATCCAGGCTTCGTTTCAACAGCCAGTCCTCGTCGATTTCTGGGCCGCCTGGTGTGCCCCCTGCCGCCAGCTCGGACCGATCCTGGAAAAACTGGCGGCTGATTTCGCCGGCGCATTCCATTTGGCAAAAGTGGATACGGAAGCGGAAATGCAGCTTGCCAGCATATTTGGCATACGCTCTCTGCCGACCGTCGTGATGGTCAAGGATGGCCAGATGATTGATGGATTCATGGGCGCATTGCCCGAATCGGGCGTGCGCGAATTCCTGACGCGGCATGGCATCTCGCCCGGTGCCGTCGCCGACGAGGAACCGATCGAGGCAGCACTCGACGAAACGCCGCAGCAAACCATCGCGCGCCTGCAACAGGAAATCGCCGTCGCACCGGATAGTGCGGAGCTCAAGATCGATCTTGCACTCGCGCTGATGCAAGCCGGAAATGCCGACTCCGCGGAAGCTGAACTCGACGCGCTGCCGCCGAAATTCCAGACCGACAGCAGGGTACAGCGATTGCGCGGGCAACTGGATTTCGCCCGCGCATTAATCGACGCGCCAGGCGTCGCGGAATTGCGCGCACGCCTCGCCAAGGAGCCGAACGATCACACGGCGCGCGACCTGCTCGGCATACGCCTGTTGGTCGGTGGCGATAGCGCCGCGGGCCTGGACGAATTTCTGCACATCTTGCAAACGCAGCGCGACTGGAACGAGCAGCAGGCGAAGAAGCGCCTGATTGCGGCGTTCAATGTCATCCAGGATGAAGACCTGGTCAGTCGCTACCGACGCAAGATGGCGTCACTGCTGTTCTGAGCCAGGCACGAAACCATGAGTCCCAATCGACTGCGCCGGGTGATGAATATCTGGCCACCTTTCCTGTTCAGCGGCATACGCGTCTTGTCCGTCAGTACCGACTGGCGACATGCCCGGGTGCGCCTGAAGCGGACCTGGTACAACCAGAACTACGTACGCGCGCATTTCGGCGGCAGCCTGTTCGCGATGACGGACCCTTTCTGGATGATCCTGATGATGGAGTGCCTGGGGCGCGATTACGTCGTCTGGGATCAGGCCGCCAGCATTGAATTCATCGCACCGGGGCGCGAAGACGTGTTCGCGCAGTTCGACGTCAGCGAGAGCATGCTCGACGAATTGCGCGCCGCGACCGACGGCGGCGAGAAATGCCTGCGTTGGTTCGAGACGGAAATCCGGACTGGCGCCGGGGAATTGATTGCGCGGGTGCGCAAGCAGATCTATGTACGCCGAAAAAAAAGACCTAGTCGAGTCGACGCACCCTAAGCGACTGCACGCCGCTGATGTCATCAGCGCATTGTGAACCACGCAGCGCCTGTGCCAATGTGCAGGGCACGACTCAGCCGGCAGGTCTGCCACAATGCTTCCTGTGGACACTTTCTCGCAGGCGCATCGCGTCGAATCAAGCCTCGGGACGAAGCAAGGCAGAAATCGATTGCACGACCAGACGGCACACCTCCGTCGCCGGCAACGTCGCATCGATCGTCAGCGAACCGGGTGGCGGGGCCTCCATGCGCGACAGCACTTCGCCGACCACGTCAGGATTGCGATCGCGGGCCACGTGCACGTCGCTGGCGATGTCCTGCACGATGCGCGCTCTTGCCACGGCTGCGGGGCAATCCAGAAATACCGGAATGGCGCGGAAGCGGTAGCGGCGTACGACCTGATCGACACGCAACAAATCGGCGCGCCGCGAAAAAGTGCAGCCATCGATGACGCTGGATACGCCTAGCATGCAGTTGATTTCCAGCGCCAGCAGCAGCGAACGAAATGCAGCGCGCTTCTCCACAAAGCTGTAACTGCAGCGTGGAAACATCGCATGGCGAATCGCATCACGATCGACGCAGCGCAAACCGAGTTGGTCCACGAGCGAGCGTGAAACCACGCTCTTGCCGGCGCCCGGCAGGCCGATCAGCGCAACCACCACCGGAGTAGCCGGTTCGACAGCCATGCGTTCCCGGTGGGTGTCGGGAGCGCCGTTTTGCGGCAAGGGCGTTGGCATCGGTCGAGTCACATCGCTAGCCTGCCACGCGACGGCATTGCGCGCCAGCGACACGCGTCACGCCTTTTCAACGCCGCCTTTGTCACGATCCGCGCGTCGCATTCTGCGCAGCCACACCGTTTCCTCATGATTTTCCGGCGTCGGAGCCTCGGCAAACTGGAGCGAATCCTGTATCGCAGCCAACGGTGGCAGTCGAAACAATGGCAATTTCAGCGCAGCACAATAAACTATCGACCGTCTCCGACCGCGCCGCCATAATGACCCCCGCCGCTTCCGGCAGTGCCTTCGACATCCCCGGTTACCGGTTGGTCCGCCAGA
>JBDTLV010000023.1:0-53202 GCA_039934615.1 Tahibacter sp. | reverse complement strand
CGCCGGACTGGGTGTCCAAGTGGATGCAGATTTTCGGCATGAAGGAAGACGATGCACTGGAAGATCGCATGGTCAGCCGTCAAATCGAAAACGTTCAGCGCAAGGTCGAACAGCACAACTTCGATATCCGCAAGCACCTCCTTGAATTTGATGACGTGGCGAACGACCAGCGCAAAGTCATTTATGAACAACGGAACGAGTTGCTGGAACAGGACGACTTCGCTGATACAGCGGTGGCTATCCGTCGCGACGTTTTCACCGATCTGACGCGGCTTCATGTCGCCGAGCACAGCATCGATGATCAGTGGGACATCGCCGGCTTGCAGAAAAAGCTGCTGGACGAATACGGGATTGAGACCGACCTCAAACATTGGCTGGAAGCTCAGAGCGAAGCTGACGCGAACGACGTGCTCGAACATGCGCTGGACGTGGCGGATCGCTTCTTCCGCGAACGCGAAGCGATGCTCGGCTCGGAAGTGATGCGCGCACTCGAAAAGCACGTGATGTTGAACACGCTGGACAACTGTTGGAAAGAGCACCTCGCCAGCATGGACTATCTGCGTCAGGGCATCTATCTGCGCGGCTATGCGCAGAAGCAGCCGAAGCAGGAATTCAAACGCGAGTCCTTCGAGCTGTTTCAAACCATGCTGGATCGCATCAAAAATGAAACGACGACGCTGCTGGCTCGCGTCCGAATTCGCAGCGAGAGCGAAGTTGAGGCGATCGAGCAACAGAAACAACAGCGTCAGGACCAATCGCTCAATTTCCAGCATACCCAGGCGAGTGGGTTTGCGAGCGAAGGAGAATTGATGGCGGCGACCGCCGCGGCAATCGCTCCCTCGGCTTTGCACGAAGGTCCGAAAGTGGGGCGAAATGATCCGTGCCCCTGTGGGTCGGGCAAGAAGTACAAGCAGTGCCACGGGCGACTGGCCTGACCTCGTCTGGCAATTTCTCGCCGGCCAATCGGGTCTTCGCGGAGCGTCCGCGATGACTACATACCCGCGCTGAGCGAGCGCGGATCAAGGTGATCGAGCACGCGCAAATGTCCACCGGCAACGAATCTGAGGCGATCCATGTGGTCGCCGGCGTACTGATTGACGCGGCAGGCCGCGTGCTTCTTGCGCAACGACCGGCCGGCAAGCACATGGCTGGCTGTTGGGAATTCCCTGGTGGAAAGGTCGAGCGGGGCGAAGATCCGGTCGACGCTTTGCGCCGCGAACTGATCGAGGAGATCGGCGTGCGCATCGGCAAAGCCGAGCCGCTGATCCAGGTTCCCTGGGAGTATCCCGAAAAGCGGATTCTTCTCGATATATACAAAGTCAGCCAATTTTCCGGGCCTCCGCAATCACGCGAAGGTCAGGCGCTGAAATGGTCGTCAATCGACGCGCTGGATCCGGCCACGATGCCGGCAGCTGATCACCCAGCGATCAATGCCCTGCGCCTCCCTCCCTGCTACCTGATTACGCCGGAACCTGGATTAGACCTCGATCGGTTTCTCCGCGACCTCGGTGCAGCACTGGCGACTGGTGTGTGTCTCGTTCAATTGCGCGCGAAATCCCTGCCGGATACTGCGCTGCGCGAGCTGGCTCGACGGGCCCACGCGCTGACCAAGGATGCCGGCGCATCGCTGTTAATCAATGGCCGTATCGACCTTGCTGTCGCCATGAATCTGGATGGCGTGCACGTTACCGCCAACCAGTTGCGCCATTTGCAACATCGGCCGGTGTCTGCCCGCCAATGGTTTGCTGCCTCGTGCCATGACGCTGAGGAAATCGCGCTGGCCAGCCAATTGGGTGCCGACTTTATTACCCTCAGCCCGGTTCGCCCGACACAGACGCACGCTTCGACCGAAGCGCTGGGCTGGGATCAGTTTGCACAATTATGCAAACGCAGCACCGTCCCGGTCTACCCGCTTGGCGGAATGTTGCGTAGCGATCTTGAACGGGCAAAACGCCTGGGTGGACAAGGGATTGCCGCGATACGGGGCCTCTGGTAGCGCGGAGTTCGTGCCGTGACCGCTTTCGACTAGTCTGTCGTTCGGATGCGCTTGTTGGCGGCAAATTCGCGGTAACGCAAATCCAGCGCGGCCACACGGACATCGAGATCGGCAAGCGTTCCCGAATTCTCGATCAGATCATCGCTGATTGCTGCACGTTCGGCGCGGCTCGCCTGGGCGCGAATCATGTTCAGCGCCAATTCGGCGCCGATTCCATCGCGACGCATCAATCGGGAAAGCTGCACTTCTTCCGCCACATCGACGACGAGCACGCGATCGACCCACCGGTAGGTCGGCCATGTTTCCGTCAAAAGCGGTATCGCGAGCACGCAGTAGATTCCGCGGTTGCGGTTTACCTGATCGCGCAGCCAGTCATTCACACGGGGATGTACGATCGCTTCGAGTTGTCGGCGCGCTGATTCATCGCCGAATACGCGCGCGCGCATGCATTTGCGATCGAGTTCCCCGCCGTCGGTCAGGATATTGCTTCCGAACACATGAACCATCTCGGCTAGCGCGGGTGTGTCGCGCTCGACCACCGCGCGCGCTGCGACGTCTGCGTCAAACACGGCAACTCCGAGCTGCCCAAAAGCCGCCGTGACGGCCGACTTGCCGGAAGCGATTCCGCCAGTAGCAGCGACGACGTAGCGATCACTCAGGCCATCCATGAATCGCCACCTTCCGCCGGACTTAGGAACCACCCAGCAAGCGCCAGTACATCCCCTGCAGCGAATCACCGGCGATCAGCTGCGTCCATCCGGCTGCCGCGATGAAGGGTCCAAACGGAATCGGAGTCGACCTGTCCTGGCCTTTCGCGAGCAGGGCAATGCTTCCAACGATTGCGCCAACCAGCGATGACATCAGGATCACCGGCAGCAGGCTCAACGGGCCCATCCACGCGCCCAGCGCCGCCAGCAGCTTGAAATCGCCGTAGCCCATGCCTTCCTTGCCGGTCATCCATTTGAACAGCCAGAAGACCGACCACAAACTCAGGTAACCAATAGCCGCTCCGAGGATCGCTTGCGACGGGCTCACGAATAGCGTGTCCAGCGACAGTAGCAAACCCAGCCACAGCAGGGGCAGAGTTATGTGATCAGGCAGCAACTGAGTGTGAAAATCGATTCCAGCGAGGGCGATCAATGAAAAACTGAGCAACAGCCCCGCAGCTGCCTGCCAACTGAATCCAAACTTCCACACAACGACAAATGCCGCAATCGCGGTGAGCGCTTCAACAAGGGGATATTGTGCAGAGATCGGCGCCTTGCAGTGGCGGCAGCGCCCGCGCAATACCAACCAGCTGAGCAGTGGAATATTTTCAAACGGCGACAACGGATGCTTGCAGGACGGGCAGTGCGAAGCCGTAAATACGAGGTCGGGTGGCGCAGGATCTGCCGGGTGGGAAAATGCCGGATCTTCAACATTTATGCCCGGTTCAATGGCCGATGGCAGATTGATTTCCTCGTTCAGTCCCAGCAAATCGCGACTCTGCATTCGCCAATCGTGCATGAGGCGCGCAGGCAACCGCAGAATGACCACGTTGAGAAAGCTGCCGACCAGAAGCCCAAACAAACTGGCCACTGCGTACAGTGGCCAGCCCGACGAAAACATCTCGATCATCGTCAATGTCGTTGTCAACCCACAACGGCGGCGATCTTAAAGATCGGAAGATACATACCGATGACCATGCCGCCGACCAGCGTGCCAATGATGACCATGATGAACGGCTCAAGCAGACTGGACAGGGCATCCACCGCATTGTTCACTTCTTCTTCGTAGAACTCGGCGATCTTGAACAGCATCTTGTCCAGCGCGCCGGACTCTTCGCCGATCGCGACCATTTGCACGACCATGTTCGGAAACAGGTTTGCCTGACGCATGGCGAGCTGCAACTGATGGCCGACCGAGACATCTTCCCGGATGCGTTTGACCGCATCGTTGTAGACCGGGCTGCCGGTGGCGCCGGAGACGGAGTCGAGCGCTTCAACAAGTGGCACGCCCGCGCGGAACGTCACGCCGAGCGTGCGGGCAAATCGGGCGATGGCCGATTGATGCAGGATCTGCCCGATGACTGGAAGCTTCAAGACTGCGCGGGCGCAGAAATGTGCAAATCTAGGCGATCGCTTGTACAGGAATATAATTCCGAAGACGCTGCCGATCACCCAGGCCAGAACGAGGTACCAATAACTCGTCATGAATCGTGAGGCGCCCACGATCATCTGCGTGAATGCTGGGAGATCGGCGCCGAAATTCTTGAACACCTGCTCAAATTGGGGCACCACGAAAATCAGCAAAATCGCGGAAACCAGGACGGCGACGGCGCAGACCATTGCGGGATAAAACATCGCTTTCTTGATTTTTCCCTTCAGGGATTCGATGTTTTCCTTGTACGTGGCTACCGTATCCAGGACTGTGTCGAGTACGCCGGCTGATTCTCCGGCCTTGACAAGATTGCAGAACAATTCGTCGAACTGCACCGGAAACTTCGCCATCGACTCGTTCAAGGTTGAGCCACCCTCGATGTCAGTCTTGATGGCCGTCAGCATATCTTTCATGCGCGGATTGCTTTGACCGCTAGCGATGATGTCGAAGCCCTGAACCAGCGGCACACCCGCTTGCATCATGACCGAAATCTGTCGCGCGAAGACCGCGATTTCTCGCGCCTTGATCGTGCGCCCGGAAGATCCGAACAGAGGCTTGGCCTTCGCCTTCACGGTCTGCGGGTTTATCCCCTGCCGCCGCAATTCTGCCTTGACCAGACTGACGTTCTTGGCGGCGTACTCGCCCTTCATCTTGGTGCCGCGCTTGTCCGTGCCAATCCAGGTGAATGTCTGGAGTTGGCTGACTTCGGCGCGCGCTCGGCCGCGTTGGGTGGCCGTTGCTTTGGTGCGGGCTGCGGTCGCGGTTGCCATGGCTTAATCCTTGGTCACACGGTTGATTTCAGCAAGGCTGGTCACGCCCTGCTTCGCCTTGAACAGCGCGGAGGCGCGCAGATCGCGAATCCCAGCGTTGCGCGCAGCATCAGCAATCTGGATGGCGTTGCCGCCAGCCAGGATGATCTTGGCGATCTCTTCGCCCAGCGGCATCACTTGGTAGATACCCAAGCGTCCCTTATACCCTTCGTTGCAGCCAGAACAACCGACTGCATCAAAAATCTGCAATCCGGCCAGCTCTTCCTTCTTGAATCCTTCCGCAAGCAAGGCTGCGTCAGGCAGGGCAAGCGGCTTCTTGCAATCGTGCAGCCGACGGGCCAACCGTTGCGCGATGACGAGGGTTACCGAAGAAGTAATGTTGTAGGGCGCGATGCCCATGTTCATCAGGCGCGAAATCGTTTGCGGCGCATCATTGGTATGCAGCGTCGACAAGACCATATGGCCCGTCTGCGCGGCCTTGACGGCAATTTCGGCGGTTTCCAGGTCACGGATCTCGCCCACCATGATGACGTCGGGATCCTGGCGCAGGAACGATCGCAGGGCCGCCGCGAAGGTCATGCCGCGTTTCTGGTTCTGCTGGACCTGATTGATGCCCGGAACGCGAATTTCGACGGGATCCTCGACCGTGGAAATATTTCGGCCTTCCACATTGAGGATGTTCAGCGCTGTATACAGCGAAACGGTCTTGCCGGAACCGGTCGGCCCTGTCACCAGCACCATTCCATAGGGTTTTTCGATCGCATCCAGGAACAGCTTCTTCTGGTCTTCCTCGTAGCCCAGCTTCTCGATGCCCATCTTGGCGGCTGAGCCATCGAGGATACGCAGCACGACTTTTTCCCCGAACAGGGTCGGGCAGGTGCTCACGCGGAAGTCGATCGATTTGCCCTTGGACAAGTTGAGCTTGATGCGACCGTCCTGCGGCACCCGGCGCTCGGCGATATCCAGGCCAGACATGACTTTCAGCCGTGACGAGATGCGCGGGCTGAGCTTGACCGGAGGCGCCGCCACTTTGCGCAACATGCCATCCATGCGCAGTCGTACGCGATATTCCGTTTCGTAGGGCTCGAAATGAATGTCCGACGCGCCACGCTTGATCGCATCGACCAGGACTTTGTTCACAAATTTGACAATTGGCGTGTCGTCGCTACCGGACGCGTCGACGCCGCTGCCGCCTTCTTCAGCATCGTCGCCAGCGTTCATGTCGAGGTTGTCCAAACCCTCGCTGTCTTCGGTATCGACGGTGGTCGAACTCTGATTGAACGCGAGTTCGATGGTCCGGATCAGCTGCTGCTCGTCAACGAGAATGGGCTCGACAATATGGTTCGACTGAAACTTGATCTCGTCCAGTCCGCGCAGATTGGTCGGATCCGCGACGCCGACGAACAAGCGGTTGCCGCGCTTGAACAGGGGCAAGGCGCGGTGCTTGGTGATCAGTTCCTCACTCACCAGGCGCAACGGAAGCTGTGCGAAATCGATCGAGGTCACATCGTACAGCGGCACGCCGAACTCGGCCGAAGCGGCCATCGCGACCGCGCGACTGTCGACCAGACCGTTTTCGGCCAGGTAGGTACCCAGCGGAATTTTCTGCTTCGCCGACGTTTCCACGGCTTTGCGCGCGTCAGCCTCGGCCAGCGTGCCTTCGGCGACGAGGCGACGGGCTACGCCACTCAACCCGGTCAGTGACGCGGGATTTATCTGCGTTGCCATAAGAATTCCGTGTAAGCCCCCGAAACTAAGACAGAATGTACTCCAATTTTAGACACGAAAGTACTCCCGTGAGGTAGGCCAGTCCACCATTGTTTGCAGAATCAACCCTGGCGGCAGCGCCATCATTGTTCCCTGTCGAACAGCAGCTCAACACAGATGTCGGCTCTGTTAGGCGCCGCAGGAGAACCGTTGATCCGCGCCAAGGCCCGCGGCTGCGCCACCGCCTGACCGCCAAGATTCGAACGAATCTTCCTATTTCGGTGCTCGGTTGGTTGCCGGGTTGGCATACCTGGCGCGGTGAAGTCGCGCACAGTGCAGCGTGGAACATTTGGATTTCGCGGCGGGCAATCAAGCGAACCCGTCGTGACTTCGAAGTTCAGCGCTTCGAGTATTATTGGTCTGAATCGGTAACCGGGGAAACACCGTGGTCAAGGTCAGCATCGTGCTCCCGGCCAAAAATGAGGCGCCAGCGCTGAGAGATCTGCTGCCCAAACTCACTGCGGCACGTCCTGACGACGAAATTATCGTGGTCGATGACGGCTCGACCGATGACACCCGCGCCATCTGCCTCGCGGCCGGGGTGACGGTCGTCTCGTCGCCTTACAGCATGGGCAACGGCGCGGCCATCAAACGCGGAGCCCGCGCCGCCCGAGGTGACACGATCGTTTTCATGGATGCTGACGGGCAGCATGATCCAGCCACGATTCAGCGACTCATCGGTCGATTGGATGAAGGCTTCGACATGGTCGTCGGAGCACGAGATTGGTCGGGGCAGGCGGGGATCGGACGCGGGCTCGCCAACACTCTATACAATCGCCTGGCGAGTTGGGTAACCGAGCACAAAGTGTTGGATTTGACGTCCGGGTTTCGCGTGGTCAGGGCTGCGAAATTCCGCGAATTCCTACATCTCTTGCCGAATGGATTTTCATACCCCACAACGTGCACCATGGCTTTTTTCCGGAGTGCCTATCCGATTGCCTATGAACCCGTGGCTGTTGCCAGGCGCGTGGGGAAGAGCCACATCCGGCCGCTACGCGATGGCGTACGCTTTCTTCTGATCATCTTCAAGATCGCAACGCTTTTTTCGCCCCTGAAATTGTTTGTCCCGGCGAGCAGTTTCTTTTTTCTGGTGGGTCTCGGTTATTACACATATACTTTTGTGACGCAGCATCGTTTTACCAATATGAGCATGCTGCTTTTTAGCGCTTCAGTGATCATTTTTCTTATCGGGCTTATTTCCGAGCAGATTACGTCGCTGGTTTACGCCAAGAGCGGAAGCGCCTGAGCGTGCCTACAGGCGAGCAACGGCAGCTGCGATTGATCAGAGGCACCGCTGGCGATTTCTGCCGTGCAGCGGACTCGTGAGCGTGCCCGTTCCGCTGGTATTGGTAACCACGTCGTTTCCGGTTCGGGGAGATGGCAGCGAGGCGGCTGGATCATTTGTCAGCGACCTCGCGCAAGAGGCAGGCCGACACACCTCAGTACGCGTGGTCGCTCCGGGACCGCAGGCTATTCGCGAAGCGTGGTCGCCAAGCGTCGAAATTTTCCGATACGCCGCACCATCAAAGCCCCTGTCTACCTTGAAACCTTGGAATCCAGCCGATCTGCGATGGCTGGTCAGGGTTCTGCAAGGGGGCGCCGCAGCCACGCGCCAGGCGGCCGGTGACGGCGAGTCCCATATTGTTGCGCTGTGGGGTCTGCCCTGCGGTGAATGGGCTCGCCGCGCGGCTCGCCTCACCGGCAACGGTTACTCGGTATGGCTGCTGGGCAGCGACGTATGGTCGTTGGGAAGGGTTCCGATTTTGCGCGCGCTGCTCGGCCGGGTAATACGCGATGCGAAATGCGCCTACGCAGACGGCTACGCGTTGGCCGACGATGCGCAACGCATCGCCCGCGTGCCGGTCGAATTCTTGCCAAGCACACGAAAAATCGAGCGGCTCCCCGCCGTTACGCCTGCGCCACGGGAGAAGCCACCGTATCGCCTGCTGTTCCTCGGGCGTTGGCATACCAACAAGGGTATTGACCTACTCCTCGATGCACTGACGTTGCTTGAGGATCAAGACTGGCGACGCATTGAATGCGTCGAAATCCAAGGGGGTGGGCCCATGGAAGGGCAGGTGAGGGCTCGGATCGCGGAATTGCAGGCATTCGGACACCCGGTCGTGCTGGGCAACTTCTTGTCCAAGCCGGAAGCGGAAGCGGCCATTGTCCGATCCGACTGGCTGGTGATCCCGTCACGGATTGAAAGTATTCCTGTCGTCTTTTCCGACGCAATGAAGCTCGGCAGACCTGTTGTCGCGACGCCGGTCGGGGACTTGCCCAGGCTGCTGAGTACGCACAAATGCGGTGTGTTGACTTCAGACTGCAATCCTTCGTCCATTGCGCGGGCGCTTGCGGATGCGCTGAGCACGAGCGCCCAGGCCTATGGCGACGCGGTCGCCGCCGCAGCCGAACCGTTTTCACTAAGCCTCATTGTGGAACGTTTGCTGCGAACGGCCGGCCGGGAGTCCTGATCATGCGCGAAGGCCGTAGATCATGGGAGCAACGCGCGACCGACAGTGAGACATGCCTGTCCGGAGTCCTGTTCCAGGGACTTTCCGAGCACGCCAATTCGCTCCTCGACGATTGGCACGCGTGGATCGTTCGTGAAGTGCTGCTGCCGACGTTGCCGCCCAACGCGACCGTACTGGATTTCGGGTGCGGCTACGGTCGGTTGAGTGCCGTGATTACGCGCGCAAGACCTGACCTGCGCGTGGTTGGTCAGGATCTCGCGCTGCCCTATTGCAAGTTGTTTGCGCAATCTTGCGGTCCCTGCGTCTTGGCCGATGCCACTCAGCCACCCTTTCTTCCGGCATCGATGGACTGCATCGTTGCCGTCACCAGTCTCATGTACGTACCACGGGATCGAATCGCGGGCACGCTAGCTAATCTGCACGCGATCCTGCGCCCCGACGGAGTCATCCTTGCCGTCGATCCAGGACTTGAACTGCAAACACTCATCGCCCGGCTGCGTGGCGGTGGACGCCCGTCACCGACGGGTGGAATGGGATTCGGCAGAATCGAGTATCTGCATTGCCTCGAACAGTCCGGTTTTTCAATTTGCGAGAAAGGTGGAAATCCGTACTTGTCTCTCCCATTGTTGATTCCCGGGGTAGCGAAGGGCCGTAGCGCATTGGTTGCTGCCGGGTTGGCAAGGCTGGCAGGAATGGATCATGGCAAATCCGGTTACGCCCGACATGCATTGCATCGCTGGACATTGGCTCGGCGACGCGAGGCTTCGACATGACCGACACGGTCGACTTTTGGCAGTCGAGCTTTCGGCTTGGGTACGCGCTTTTTCTGACCGGGGGATGCTTCGTCGTAACACTTGCGCACTTCCTCATGGAGCCTTTGCGCTGGAACACCTGCTACCTGGCGCGAGAGCGTGACGCCCCGACTCGCGCTGGCGTGAGGGATGCGTTGTTCAGTACCGCTTTGGCCAGCTACATCCTGCCATTCAAGTTGGGAATCCCGCTACGCTTTTTTCTGCTGAGACGCACCGCCGGGTTTTCCGCACATTTTCTCGGTGTCGTTGTGGCCTTAGACGGAATCGTGTCGCTCGTCGCTTGGACTAGCCTGACCGCCGTTGCTGCTTACCTGTCAGCACTGCAGTGGAATCCGCCCTGGTATTTGTGGGTCGGAACGGTCGCAGCAGGCGTGATCTTCTGCGCGTTGCTGATCGCGCGTCGTTCCTTGGCATCGCGATGGCTCGCGGGACTGACGGACGCGCTCGCCACCTTCGATCGACCATGGAACCGGATCCTCCGGTCGTCAGCAATCGTCTGCGTCGATGTCATTTCATACGGAGTCCGGCATGCCGGATTGCTGCTGCTGGTATCGGGAGAATCTCGCCATCTTTTCGTCGGCGGCTCGATAGGCATCGTGGCAACGTTTGCAGGCATCATTTCGGGACTGCCGATGGGACTGCTGGGTTACGATGCTGCGTTGGTGGGGCTGCTCACCCTGTCTGGCGTCAAGCTCGAGCACGCATTGCTGGTAGCGCTGGTCAATCGTGTGCTCAACCTTCTTGCTGCCGCAGTGCTCGGCATACCAGCGGCCATGCGGCTGGGCATTGGCTCCAGCATCGGAGTCATCATCGCAAAGTTTCGCGAGATCGGAAATGGAAAAATCTGACCACCGGGATTTTTACACTGGCGAAGCTGCAGGCTACGAGTCCAAGCGCTACGGTTCGCGCTATGGCCAGCTTTTCCGCACGCTTCAGCGCAAGTCGGTCGACCGAGCTTTGTCGCAGGGTGCGCGGATCGCAACGATCCTTGACGTCGCGTCGGGCACCGGCCAGATGTTGCCGTCTCTCGCATCGTTTGGGGATTTGGTGGTCGCCAGCGATCTCACGCCCGCCATGCTCGCCGTAGCGCGGGAGCGCAGCTCGATGTACCCGAATGTCCTGTATTGCGTGGCCGACGCGACGCGACTGCCCTATGCGATTCAAACATTCGATGCGGTTGCAAGTTCGCGTTTCCTGCATTTGTTCGCTCCCTCGGTCCAACAGGAATTGGTCCAGGAAATGGCCCGGGTGCTATCTTCCGGCGGGACACTTGTTGTGGACTATTACAGTGCGAACGGACGGCGGATCTTCGCGCCGTTCATCTGGTTTTATCGGACCCTGCTGAGAAAACGCCCCGAAAACGACCATCGAGTTTCGCTGCGTGACGCACGTCACATGATCGAGAGGGCGGGTCTGGAAGTGGTTCGCATTGAAGGAATCGGCAATTTCCTCCTCGTTCCATGGCTGTGGTTGCCAAGATCATGGCTGCTGGGTATTGCTACTTGGCTGGGTCAGCACTGTGTTTCGTGGTCGGAACAATTCATCGTCGTCGCACGAAAACCATGAGGCGCATGATCTTGCTCGCGCCGGGCGTTGCGCCGCCCTGGACGGAAGGGCGAAAGAAATTTGTGGCGGACCTGCTAGCCACGTTAGAGACCCGGGGCATTGCCACTCAGGTTCTCAATGGGATGCCTTCTTCATCCCCGCCAGAGATGATATTCAACGCACTGAAAAGTCTGCGCCGTCGCTGCGCAACGCCTTCAGCTGTCGACGCGGTGATAATTTTCCCATACGGCGCATTTCGCGGGTTTCGCGGCGTGATCAATGAGTGGTTTCTGCGTCGATCCAGGGCCTTCTGCGCATCGGCTGGAGTTCGGCACATAGCTCTTTTTTACAGCTGCGCCGGACTTGATCTGGCCGAGTTGGGCAAGCGACACGCGCCGGCCTTGGCCGTGGGGAGACAAGGCGAAGGTATGCGCGCCATGCATTTGGGCATTCGCCACACGGAGCGGCGATGGTTGGCCAGCAGCGAATTGCGGCGTTTGCTGTTTCTGTGCGGCTATCAGCATTCGACACAACGCGCGATTCACGACGTGCTGAACGAGCGCGGGCTAGCAGATTTACTCGATGCGGGCACCACGCTTGCGGAGCGGGGAATCACGCTGACGATCGCGATCCCATTTCTTCGTGATCAGCACATGCGCGAGCGGATGCGGAGGGAAATTGCGGCACGCTGTCCGCGTCTGATCGTGGACCTGCAAGGAGAAATTTCGACGAATGATCTCTTTGCGTCGCACGATGCCTTTTCATTTCCGTATCGCAACGAACATGCTGTGTTCGTGCCGACGTCGTTACTGGAGGCAATTTCATTCGGAATTCCGGTCGTCGCGGCGGATCACGTGATGTACCGGGATCTCACCCATTCTGCTGTCGGTCCGCGCTGCAGTCTCCATCGGGTCGGCGACCCCGCGCATCTCGCAAGCGTCGTTGCGGGAATGCAGGACTCCTACGGCGACTCCGTCGTGCGCGCAAATGCCGCCGCGATAGACGTTCGCGGCGAGTGGACGCTCGATAACGCAGTCGATGAATTGCTGGGTGCACTCATGATGAGCGCAGAATGATACGTCTTACCGTGCTGATGATCCGCTCGACTTCCCCGTCGCTCAGCTTGGGAGAGAGGGGCAGGCTGACGGTACCCCTGCCCAGTCGCATTGCGTTTGACCATTGCTCCGGTTGCCAGCCGAATCTTTGCTGATAGTAAGGGTGCTCTGGAACCGACAAATAGTGGACCCCTACGCCAATTCGTGCCGCCGCCATTGCATCGAGAAAATCATCTCGGGCAATTCCGGACCGGCTGGCATCAATTTGAATAGTATACAAATGGTATGCGTGTCGAGTATCTGCTGCGGGAGCGACAGGAAGTTCGACGGGCAAGTCCGCGAATGCAGCCTGGTACCTGTCCCAGATGACGGCGCGGCGCTGCCAAGTCGATTCCACGCGCGCCAGCTGATGGATGCCGATCGCTGCCTGCATATCCATCATGTTGTATTTGAATCCGCATTCCACAACCTGATAGTGCTTGTAGCCGGAGTCGCCGAAACGGTGCCAGGCATCCTTGCTCATCCCGTGCAGAGCAAGCACCTTCGCACGTGCGATGAGAGATTCATCGCGTCCGAGGATCATTCCACCTTCTCCGGTGACGACGTTCTTGGTCACGTAAAAGCTGTAGCAGCCGAAATCACCAAAGGTGCCGGCTTTGCGCCCTTGAAATTCGGTTTCGATGGAATGTGCGCAATCTTCGATGACGATCAGATTGTGGCGCTCGGCGATCGCCATGATGGCATCCATTTCGCAAGAGCGGCCCGCGAAATGCACCGGGAGTATGGCCCGTGTTCGAGATGTGATCGCGGCCTCGATCGCGGCTGGGTCAATCGTTTGCGTTCGCGCATCAACATCGGCGAGCACGGGGCTGAGACCGGCATGAACGATCGCATTGACGGTGGCGCAAAACGTGAGAGGCGTTGTGATGACCTCGCTGCCAGGTTCCAGATCGGCAGCCACCATGCTGACATGCAATGCCGCAGTGCAGGAATTGACGGCTGCTACCCGATTGGCAGCAACGTCGTGAAATCGCGCGAAGTCAGCCTCGAACTTCGCGACACGCGGGCCGGTTCCCAACCAACCTGAGCGCAGGCAGGCTTCCACTTCGGCGATCTCCTCTTCGCCGATCGCAGGCGCCCCAAAGACCAGGAACGGAAGATCACTTTTTGCAGGCTGAGTCGGCATGGTCGGATTTCGGCGTTGTTGACGAGAGAATGGAGTTCAGGCGTGCTTCGGCAAATGTAGGGCAATCGCAAGCAGATGCCTAGCTCGCGTCACTCGCTCTCCTGGTCAGCCAAGTGAAGCCGCGTTGTTAACTGGTTGGCGAGGGAATGGGCGAATACGGCGCTGAGGTGCTGAGAGTCGCGGAACACGATGACACCGTCTCGCTCCGCGCGGCATAGCCCGTCAGGGCAAACCGCATCTGTCATGTCGATGGGTTCCACGTTTGGAAAGTGACTTGCCGACTGCTGCAGCCACGCGTACACGTCGTCAGCATGCTGGTCGTAAGCCGGTGCGGTGCAGGACTTTTTCGGAGACAGTCGAGTGGACAACCAAGTCCCCGGTGCCAGGCATGAAGGGCCATCGAAAGGCAACACCGGCGTTGAGCGAAGCAGGTAGATATGTTGCGCGATCGGGCTTATAGACCCAAGCACGCTTTGCGTTCCATTGAGCCACTGATCTTGGGTAAAGAGGTAGGTGAAGCTTGAGCCCAGGACGACGACGTCCGGTTTGATTTTCGCCAGCAGTGCAAGTGCGTCGCGGCGCCAGCTTGCACATTCGGTGTATTCGCGGCCCAACCGGGAATAGAACAAGGATTCATTGACCATCGGGCAGGCAGACTTGGTCAGCACCAGTAGCCGCCATCCGGGCCTTTCAAACACTTCGGCAATCGCGGGAAACCATTGAAGACCGATGCTGTCGCCGATTGCAACTGCCGTATGCACAGCGTCGTCGGGACCAAATGAGCACAAATGTATATTTGAACTACGATGCCCGTCGTCACAGCCCATTGCGTAGATTATGGGAGCAGAGTTTCGGGCGTCCTGGTACCGAGTCTGCTCGGGTTGTGAAGCCAAATCTGCCGAGGCATTTTGCCAGCGCAAAGCGAGCGCACTGGCCAATAGCATTGCAGCTGATGAGGACAGCACAACGGTCAGCGGTCTTCTGGTCCATAGCGTTTGACGGCGAGCAGGTGCTTCCACCCATCGAAACGAAGCGAGGGCAATCAGCAGTGAGAGCGCGGCGAGCGACAGACGATTGAATCCGCTGTCCATTCTTATGGTGGTCCCGCCCAGCAGCAGAATCGGCCAGTGCCACAAATACCACGCATACGAGACACGTCCGATCGCCTGGAGCGGGGGGACAGATAAGAGCGCGTGAACCTTCGCCTTGGTCGGATGCCGGCACGTTGCCAATACCATCGCCGTACCAACTGAAGGAAAAAGCGCCCAAGCGCCCGGGTAGAGAAAGTTCGCATCGATAAAAATTCCGGAACCCACGATGCACACCAAGCCCATCCAACCAATGCCCCACATCAGTCGATTTCGCGTGGCTCCATCGCGCGCTCGGTGCCCGGAGAGTTCCTCGTTGACCTCCGGCGTCATTTCGCCGTATAAAAATATCATCCCGCCCAACGCAAATTGCCAAGCGCGGGTTGGCATCAAATAGAACGCCAGATGCGGAACATATTCAGTCTGGATTACGCAGGTCAGCAGACTTGCCCCGAAAATTACCAACATCGCGACTCTGAGGTGGTGGAGCTCGACGCGCGGCTTCCCCAGTTTCCACAGGCCAAGAATCGTGATCACGAAGGCCGGCCACACGAGATAGAACTGTTCCTCTACGCCCAAAGACCACGTGTGAAGGAACAGATTGCTTTCTGCGCCTTGACCGAAATACATCAATTCGGAGAGCGCAAAGTGGAAATTGCTGATCCAAATGGCTGCGCTCGCCGCCGCTGCCGCCTGGGGAGGCTGGTCGGCTACTGCAAGCATGGCCGCACCTAGGACGCTGACCACAGCAAGCATCGTCAGCAATCCAGGCAGCAGTCGTCGGAATCGTCTGGCGTAGAATGATGCAATGTGGATGTTGCCAGTAGTTTGTGCCTCGCGGGTCAGCAGTCCAGTGATCAGAAAACCGGAAAGAACAAAAAAGACATCGACTCCGATGAATCCACCCGGCAGCCACGGCATTTTCGCGTGCGCCCCTACTACCAGTAGGATCGCGATCGCGCGCAGCCCTTCGATATCCTTGCGATATTGGAGTCGGTGTTCCGGTGGCATGTTGTGAGTGGTCCGCGACCGAGGTTTCCTAAAGGAGAAAGATCTTCGACCTGACGGCGACAGGTTTGAAGCCCCTTTGCTTGCGCGACTTCCGACTGAATCGTACAGGAAGTGTCCCTTCTGCCCGAGAGGCCTTCGCTGCGCTGGAAGACATGCAAATTGAGAAGCCCGCCCGATACACCACTCGATCTAGACGCACGCTTCCCTACTCTATGCTTTGACTCTTGTTCCCTCTCCCATCACGAAGCAAATTGGCTATGCTGCAATACTGGCTGACTGGAATACAGTTTCGATGCAACTGAAGGGCGCGCCGGTATCCGTCTGCCTGGATCAGCGCCGCCCGTTACGCGATCGAACAGCAGGGCTTTCGGTCGGGCACCAGATGCATCGGCGGTTCTCGTGCGGCTGAGCGGCATCCTTGTATCATCGCAGTCGATTTACAATGGGGGTTTCTGATGGGAAGTGCGCGGATTCCAGGCCTCGAGCGAATCCTGTTGGCCCTTTTTGTATTGTCGGGTTTTGCCGGTTTGATTTACCAGTCGATCTGGTCGCACTACCTTGGCCTCACCCTCGGCCATGCCGCCTATGCGCAAACGCTGGTTCTCGCCATTTTCATGGGGGGAATGGCCCTGGGGTCGTGGCTCGTCAGTCACTATGGCATGCGTTGGCGTCGTCTGATTCTTGCCTACGCGGCGGTCGAAATGTTGATTGGCCTTGCCGGAATACTTTTTCATCCATTGTTTATCGCTTACACAAATTTTTCCCAGAACGAGGTCTATTCTGCGTTGACCTCAAGTGTTGCGGTGCACGCCTGGCAATGGGGTAGCGCTGCATTGATTATTTTTCCACAATGCGTTTTGCTTGGCATGACATTTCCGCTGATGAGCGGGGGGTATCTGCGAGTTGCCCCGGGGGCCGACGGGGAGATTCTGGGCGGGCTCTATTTCACCAACAGTCTTGGTGCAGCTCTGGGCGCGTTGGTGGCCACCTTCGTCCTGTTGCCGATGGTCGGTATGCCCGGCGCCGTATTCACGGCAGGGGTCATCAATCTGCTGGTGGCAATGCTTGCATGGTTCGTGTCGCGACGCGCCGATCTGGTAACCGCGCCAAGTGCGCTAGTTACGTCTTCAGAGCCACCAGACGCTACCTCGGCCCGACTGTCTCACACGACAAAAGGCTCCTTGTCGCGCGTGATCCTGGTCGCAGCGGCGGTCACGGGAGCGAGTTCTTTCGTCTACGAAATCGGCTGGATCCGCTTGCTCAATCAGGCTTTGGGTACAACGGTCCATTCTTTCGAGTTGATGTTATGCGCCTTCATTCTCGGATTGGCGATCGGCGGCTGGTGGATCCGAAAGCGCAGTGCGGCGATCGGCGATCCGCTGAGTTATGCGGGATATGCCCAGATCTGGATGGGTGCGGCGGCACTGTTGTCACTGCCGGTCTTCGGACAGAGTTTTCGCTGGGTCAGCGCACTGATGGCTGTGTTGCCGAAGACCGATACAGGATATACCCTGTTTAGTCTGGGAAGTGCCGGAATTGCGACTGCTGTGATGTTTCCGGCGGCTTTTTTTGCTGGCATGACGCTTCCTCTTTTCACGATGGCACTTCTGCGGCGCAACGGCGGCGAGGCGAGCATCGGAAAAGTTTATGCGGCGAACACTCTTGGCGCGATTGCCGGCGTGATGTTGGCGATGCATATTCTCATCCCGACCATTGGACTACAGCTGGCCATCACGGTTGCCGCGCTTGCGGACATTGCCCTTGGTGTCTTTTTGCTTCGACTTGATGGCAGCACGGTTCGTCGCGAGCGATTCCTGGTGGCATTGTCTGCGGTCCTCCTGATCGCCCTATTGAGTCTGCTTACCGGACGGTTGGACCCTCGCTCCCTGGCCTCCGGAGTGTTCCGGAAAGGCAAGGCGACGATCGATTCGAATGCCGAGGTCCTGTTCCTGCGGGACGGCAAAACCGCGTCGGTATCCATTATTGGCAATGGCAGCGTTGGGGTCATTGCAACAAATGGAAAGCCGGATGCAGCATTGCAGGTCGACTTCACACGCGGGCCGACCGCAGACGAGTCCACGATGATCATGGCAGGAGCACTTCCGCTGGCAATTCATCCGCAGCCGGCTTCCGTGGCCATCATCGGATGGGGTTCGGGGCTCACCACCCACACCTTGTTGGGCAGCCCAGTACCGCAGCGCGTGGACACCATCGAGATTGAGGAGGCGATGTACGACGGCGCGCGTTTCTTTGGGCCACGCGTGGCTCGCGCCTACAACGACAAGCGATCTGTGCTGCACATCGACGACGCCCGGACTTTTTTTTCCACAGGGCATCGCCGTTATGACGTGATTGTTTCCGAACCGTCCAATCCGTGGGTCAGCGGCGTGGCAAGTCTGTTCACCAGCCAGTTCTATGACTTCTTGCGCGGGCATCTGAACCCCCAAGGTCTGCTGGTTCAGTGGGTTCAGACATATGAGTTGAACGACGAACTGTTGTTCACCATGACAGCTGCGCTGCGTGAAAAATTTCCCTATGTGGACGTTTACATGGCCAACACGACCGATCTTTTGTTCGTTGCCAGTCAACAGCCACTGCCGGCGCTCGACTATTCCCGGATTTCCGGTGAGGCCCTCAAAACGGAGCTGCATCGGATCGGGTTTGGAAGTTTCGCCGACTTTTCAATTCGCAAAGTTTCGGATGGAAAGATTCTCGATGCGATGTCTACTCTCTTCGATGTAGCAATACATTCCGATTTTTACCCTACCGTGTCTTTGCAGGCGCCGCGCGCGCGTTACCTCGGCGTTCGCGCCAAGGCAACGCATAGCCTTTCCAGCCTCGGCATGCCCTTGCTGGAAGTGGTGGCTGGACTCCCCGCGCCGCCCTCCGTCAATGACGGCGTTCTGCCTGCGCCAGAGAGTTTTGTCGTGCAGCAATACGATGCGGCGCGGATGCTTCGGGATGCTCTGCTCAACCACAAGACCGAAGAGGTGGCTGAGCGCCTGCCGGGCCTCAGCAACTATCTGAAGATCTTGCTGAATCCCGTCAATTCCGATGTTCGTCAGAGCGAGTTACAGGAAAGGCTGGAAGGTATCGCAGTAGTGGCTGAGTTGACCATTTCGCACCTTCCGCCCGCGGATCTAGAGGGAGTCTGGATCAAGCCGACCTGGATCGTGTCTGAAAAAGAAACTCAGCCGATTCCTGCGGTCCTTGCAGCTTATGCTGCCGCAGCGCATCGCGACGGCTCGGTCATGCGCAGTGCGGGACTTGTCGCTTTCAAACAGCTGGAAAAAAATGCGCCTGATCTGCTCCGGTCTCAGATGTTGCTCATCGCGGAAATGGGCGCGATCTCTGAAGGAGATTTTGGGGAGGCCGGGCGGATCGAGCGGGAAGAAGGTCATGACGTCCCGGGAACCATTGAGCCCTACGGATTCGCGCGGAGCTTCCTGCTCGCTTGGCAGGCACGCGCAAAGTGATCCGCCGCTGCGCAATCATCGATCGACGCTTTCGATTCGGAGTCGCGCAGCCGCAATATCTTTTTGAAGGACTGTGTCCCGATCACCTGCGCGCTCGGAGGCTTGGTCAAGCAAGTGGACTGCCGCAGCTCTGTCGCCCTGCTTTGAAAGCAGCGTCGCAATCAGAATAAGGACTCTGGGCTCGTCACCTGCGAGTTTCGCTTGGTCAATCGCCCCTTTTGCGTCGTTGGCGGAATCGTTCAGCAACGCCGACTCGAATCGCAACACGCGCAGCTCTTTATTTTGATCGCTCAACATGGAGCGATCCAGAAAAGTGGAGAAACGTGCGGCCGCCTCGGTGTTCGAAAGTCCAGGGCAGGGGGCACCGCTCAATCGTGCGACCAGCAATTTGAAAAGTGCTAGCAAGTCGGGCTCGATCGGTTCGGGACGTCCGTCAAAAAGTTGTTGTACCGCGGCCGCGGCTGGAGCCGCCTCGGATGCGCAGTCGACGAGTACGCGTTCAATGGCACCGATGCGCCGGGTGCTTTCATCGGTAGATTTCAGGAGATGATCAGCGTGTTCGCGCACCTCGTCGTATGCAGGTGGTTGACGGCCCATTGCTTCAGCGATCAAGTCCTGCCGCAGCCAGCGAGAGTCTGGATGGTAGATCAGTGCTTGGTTGAGGAGGGCGTGCCGGCTCGCCCACACACTGGCTCTTGCGCCGGTAGCGAGTGCCGCTACTGCCACGAATGCGACAGAAGCGATCGCGGAAAGCCGGGAGATATTGGGCAAGGGTTTGCCCAACGAGTGGATCGCGGCGTCCGCCGCACTTAATGCTGCCCAGATCAGCCCGACGGCTGGCAGATAGTTGCGGTGTTCGAAATACATTAGCAATGGAAACACGCTCGACTCCAGCGCGTGACCGACCAGAAAAATTCCAAGTCCCAGAGCAAGGCCGGGGACTCTTCGTCGCAGATGCCAGGCAATCGCGAGAAGCGCGATCCAGCCTGCCAGCGCGATAGCGGTACTCGGTGGCGCAGCAAGGCTGTGAGACACGACATAGTCGTCGTGATAAATGCCTAACCGTGGTCCGTTCGGCAAAAGCAGCCCGTAGATGTAGTCCAGCATCACGCGAGGCTGGGTCAGAAGACGTTCCGACAATGTAAATGGCCGATTCACGTAGCCGCCTACGATCATCGGAATTCGAATCGAGGTAAGTAACACCGCAAGCGCGGCTGGAAGGCCGATGGCGATGAAGATGAAAACTTTCGAGATCAATCCACGTCGTCGGCTCTCGTCGGGCTGAAACACGAACCACTCAAGGATGGCACACAGGGGCGGGATCAGTACGCCGCTCTCTTTCGAAAGCGCGGCGAGAATGGTGAACAGAGGAACAAAAATACCAAGCAGCGCGATGCCTTTTTTGCGATATCCGTCCCGGATGGCGAACCGCCCGTGCAAGTAGGCAATCAAGGCCAGGAACGTGAACAATGCGCTAAGCATTGCCATGCGTTGAACGACGTATAAGACAGTGCTCGCCAGCATAGGGTGCAATAGCCATAGCGACGCGCCCAACCAGGGTAACCAGGATCGAGGGTGTCCGCTTGGAGACTCGCGATTGCCACTGGCAAGCAATCCAAGGAAATGGAAGACCAGGCAGCCGTTAAGCAAATGAAGCACTAGATTGCCCAGCTTCAGGCCCCAGACTCCCAGCCCCAATAGCTGAACGTTGACCAGAAAACTGAGCATTGAAAGGGGCCGTCCGAACAGCCCGGATGCGTTGCCGAAAACAACCGAATGCCAATCGGTGCGCCCTTCATACCAAGCCGCGACGGCCGCGAGATTGTCGCTGTCGTCAAACATCAGCGGGCCTGACAGTCCGACCCAGTAGCCCAGAACAGCCGCCAATAGGGTCGCGGTGAAGGCCAGTTTTTCTCGATGCGCGTTCATGGTGTCGGCGGCCCCAGCACGGTGCTTGACGGCCTTGCGTCCAGGCAGAACCGGTCCAAATCCACTCTCCCCAAAGTGAGCACTACATTCGTGGTTCGACGCGAGCAGAATCGCGCGCAGAATCCAGCTCGGCGACCACCGCATCCATTACGCGCAAAGTTTGCCGGTCGTAATTGCGGATCAAAGGGCGAAGTTCCGATATCGTCGATTCTGCCAGATCATAATTTCCGTCGATGGTCTGGAGGTGTGCCAGCAACAAGCCGATGGGGACGTTCCTGCTCGCCAACCAGCCTGCCTGAGCTTCACCACGCGCGCGCTGGATTTCACCAGCGCGCGCGTAGAAATCGGCAGCGATGTGGTGCAAGGTCCAGATTGGATATCCGGACGCGCGCTGCGGCGCGAGACTTGCCATCCGGCCGAGCCATTCAGCAAGTTTCTGCTCCGATAGATCTGCGCAACGCGATGTATCGAGTTCCCCGACCAAACGCTTCACTGCGGTTATCTCGTAACCGCCCAGAGCTTTCCCGGCAATCGCCTGCGCGGCCGCCAGGTGTTCGGCGCTTGCAACGTGGTTGAACTTGCAATCCATTGTGACCAGATTGATGGCCGCAACATTCCTCGCAGCCTGCGACGGACTGTTTTGCAGCGTGCTGAAGATTTCATAGGCCTGCTGTGGGCGATTACTCGTTATATACAATGCAGCCATATCCAATTGAGCGCGCAGTGAGTTGGGATGAGAGGCCACGGCCTGGGTGACGAGTACCGCCCAACTCTGCCAACTCCATGCGCGCATGTGCGTTGCAAAAGCCAGAGCGAAACTGAAGGCACAAGCCATCAACACAGCGAATCGATGCGGGTTGGCCTGGTCGCTCAGTTTGGATCGTGCGATCCCGATCAGTCCGAACAGCACCAGGAATACCCCTAAGCTCGGCAAATAGTTGCGATGTTCGAAATAAATTTCCAGCGAAAATACACTGGACTCCATGAGATGACCTGCCAGGAACAGGAACACGCCGGCGAAAATTGTTGGGTATTCGCGCCGCGACCGCCAGGAGCATACGGAAGCAGTGGTCCAGAAAAGTATCGAAAGTACGGTTGTTGCCGGATCGATCAATCCCTTTGACACAGGAAAGTCGTCCCCATAAATGCCCATCGACGATCCTCGCGGCAGCAGCAACGCACCGACATAGTCGAGAAGCACGCGAGGTTCGGTCAGCAGGCGTTGTACGAGTGTAAATTCTCTTTGCTCGTAGCCCGCCAAGATAAGGTCGGGATGGGCGATGTACCACGCTGCGACGAAACATCCCGGTGCTAGCAGGAACACGGCAAAAAATATTCTTACTCTCCTCGGAAAGGCGTTTTTCCTGAAAAAAGCCAGCTCAATGATCAAGGCAAACAGCGGAGCGAGAACACCGTTTTCCTTCGACAGCGACGCGGCAAGCGTGGCAAGCGGAAATGCTACGAAAATCAAGATCGAGCTTTTTAGAGATGGAGAAATCGCGCTCCAAGGGAGTGTTTGCGAAACTTGTAATGCATCGAGTCGATCAGTGCTCTTGCAGGCTTCAAGGATATTGCGACCTTGCACGTAGCAGAGAAGTGCAATCAGGACGAACATCGCGCTGAGCTGCGCCATGCGCTGAACAACATACAGCACTGTGCTTGCCTGGAGAGGATGCAACAGCCAGATTGCAGTGATCGCCAAAGACCAGGAGCTAGCCTGAATGCTCAGATTGGGGTCGCGGGCGATCAGACTGCGGCACAGCCTGAAGATGAGAATTCCACAAAATAGATGGATGAACAAATTGACGCATTTGTAATAAAACGGATCTGTACCAAAGATCGCAGCGTTCAGCATGAAACTGATCAGGGACAGCGGGCGGCCGAATAGTCCTGATTCGTTGCTCAATGCGATCTGTATGCCACTGGTCGAGCCATTGAGCCATCCACTGATCGGCTCGAGGTTACTGATGTCGTCGAAAAGGAAGGGGCCGTATAGTCCGGGGGCGTAGACAAGGGCGGTAAACAGGCAAAATCCCGCAAGCCAAGCATTCGTCTTGTTGCTATATCGATTTTCTACAGGAGCGGGCATGACTGAGTGCGCCTCGGCGCCAGTGACGTCCCGTATTGGGGTTCTCATGCCTGTACCCGTCGGATTATTCAGGACTCAAAGTGTAGCGCTCGCGGCTACTGCGCATCCCACTGTGCGTGCCGATCTACCTGGTGATTGAGCAAAATAAAGGCCCCGATAGCGGGGCCTTTTCGAGGGACGCTTCCTACTATATCTAGTTGCCTTTGCAGGACCCAGGCAGAAATTTGGCGGTCACCGTGGTTCCATCAGCGGGCAGGCCGCAGCGAAAACCGCTGACTTTTTGCCCCCACGCGGTCAACCAGGTGGCCGGCGCTGCGCCATACATGGGCACCAGCGTGATCGCTTGAGCGTCAATTCCAACATCATTGATGCCGCGCATCGTAATAGTAATTTCGCCATTGGCACCCGTGGACAAACCCGTCACGTACTGGGATTGCGAGCTGCTCTCGCACCCCCAGCCGCCGGCGCCGGGCGGGGGGTTGGCGGACTTTGCAGTCTGATACACCTCACTCACGGTGCTCCGGCATGCGCTCAGCGCCAACAGACCTTCGGAAACCTTCGCGCGTTTCACGTAATCCGCGTAGGCGGGAAGCGCGACAGCAGCCAAAACGGCAATGATCGCGACGACGATCATGAGTTCAATTAGCGTAAAGCCCTCTTCTCTACTTTTCATGTACGCTTCCCCAAGATCAGGCAATGCCCGCCGAACGGTGCGTTTTCAGTGTTGGATTCAGGACGCACATCTAATTGCGGTCGGATACCAGGCAAGCAGTATCAATGCCAACTTGTGAGGACCTGAGGGAACCGTGGGCATCCGACAATGGACGCTGGTCAGACGGACATTTGGCGAGGGGGCAATGTGGGACGAACGGGCAGTCCGCAGCGGAACGTCGAAGTCTGTCTTGGCCGAATGTCACAATTTCGGCAACCATCGGATTGAAGGCACTCGAACGAGCAGCCCATTTGCAGCGGATCGGGGCGACCTATGGCTCTGCGCCAAGAGAAAGGCCCCGATCAGGGGCCTTCTCGAACGTTTGATTGCCGAATGGCTTAGCTCCCGCGGCACGAGCCCGGCAGGAACTTCGCGAGTACCGAGGTTCCGTCGGCCGGCAGGCCACAGCGGAAGCCGGTGATTGCTTTGCCCCAATCGGTCGCGTAAACGGCAGGTACGGCGTTCCGCATCGGCACCAGCGAAATGACTTTCGTGTCGATGTTGGTGTCGTTGATGCCCTTCATGACGACTCTCGCAGCGCCATTCAGCGTGGTTGAGATGCTCGTGACATATTGGGTCGCGGCGGTGGACTCGCATCCCCAACCGCCAGCGCCCGGAGGAGGGGTCGCGGACTTCGCGCTTTGATAGACCTCGGTAACCGTCGTGCGGCAGGCGCTGAGTGCCAGGATGCCTTCCGACACTTTGGCGCGCTTCACGTAGTCCGCGTAAGCCGGCAGAGCTATAGCGGCGAGGATTGCGATGATCGCGACGACGATCATCAATTCGATGAGCGTAAAGCCTTTTTTGCTATTCATGGGATGCCCTCTGAGATGTGCAGCATGACGCGCACGGTTGTCTGTCTAAGAATTCAAGTTCAATGAAGGCTCGACACAAACGTTTGTGGCGCCAACGATAATGCGCAGCAGCTTTCGTGCCAGTGGAGTCCTATCGACTGTCACATTTGACTGCTTGCCTTGCCTTTGATTTCAAAGACCGTCAAGGCTGGCATCTCTTCGCGCATACGCGAGTTTGCCTGGCAGACGCGTCGTCGTGTGTGAAACCCGCTGTCGTTCAGGCTGTCGATGGGCGAGAAGACGACTGTTTCGCTTGTATCCTTCCGTTCATTTCCCGCATCAGTAGAAATATCAAGTGGGCTTCTATTGATATAAAGGTTGCGACTACGCGCGCGGGACCGCCAGATCCCAAGAGTGGGGCCCGATTGACCTCGCGGAAATCGTTCCTTGCCAAGTTGATGCGGGCTGAGTTGAGTGGCAGTGCTTAGCAGTTGTGATCGCGCACTTTTTTCAAATCGACCATGGAAAACCCTGAATTTCGGATGCGCTGATCCTCAATGTGCCGACTTTTGCCCTGGCAAGTTTCTCGTCAAGAAGAGTAATTTGCATCACCGTTCCTCGCGTCATGGACGCTGGCGATGCCGGAGTCGCGCCCGGCCGTTCTCCGCAACCGCGATGCGGCGCTCGCAGCAGAGCAAATAGCCTTAATCGATCGACTGCACCTCATGACCATATGTCAGTCTTTGGCAACTGTTGCAAAAGGCGCAAATGCGATTAGGGTCTGATCGAGAAAGTCTGGAGTCCCTAGTGCATGAAAGCGATCGCCCTGACGTCGCGTGTTCCCAGCACGAAAAAAATGTTGGCTGCTGCGGACCTTTACTTGTCAAATTAAGAAGGCCCCAACAGGGGCCTTCTTGGAAACTATACATTGTACAGCGGCGAACTTAGTTGCCGCGGCAGGAGCCTGGCAGGAACTTCGCGAGTACCGAGGTGCCGTCGGCCGGCAGGCCGCAACGGAAGCCCGTAACCGCTTTGCCCCAGTCGGTCGCATAAACGGCCGGCACGGCGCCGCGCATCGGAATCAGCGAGATGACCTTGGTGTCGATGTTGGTGTCGTTGACACCCTTCATCACGACTGTTGCGCCGCCATTCAAGTTGGTCGAGATGCTGGTGACGTATTGCGTCGCAGCGGTAGTCTCGCAGCCCCAGCCGCCAGCACCCGGAGGCGGGGTGGCCGACTTCGCGCTCTGATAGACCTCGGTGACCGTGGTGCGGCAGGCGCTGAGTGCCAGGATGCCTTCTGAAACTTTGGCGCGCTTCACATAGTCGGCGTAAGCCGGCAAGGCGATCGCGGCCAGGATGGCGATGATCGCGACGACGATCATCAGTTCGATCAGTGTAAAGCCCTTCTTGGTGTTCTTCATGGGAGTCCCTCTCGCAATTAATGGTACGGCCCGCTCATCAACTAGATCGTTCACAAACGCCGAACTCTTGCGGTTGCAAGGCCGAGGAGCAGCCGAGGAAAATTTAGCAGCATTCATGCCAAATCGAACCGCAATCGGGCGCTTGTTGACAAGGGCGAAGGGTGGTGAGCGACCGAAAGAAAGTCGATTGGAAGGCAAAAAAAAGGGCCCCCGAAGGAGCCCTCTCGTCTACAATTGTAAACTTAGTTACCGCGGCAGGAACCCGGCAGGAACTTGGAGAGCACGCTGGTGCCGTCAGCCGGCAGACCACAGCGGAAGCCGGTGATGGCTTTGCCCCAATCGGTAGCGTAAACGGCCGGCACGGCGTTGCGCATCGGAATCAGCGAGATGACCTTGGTGTCGATGTTGGTATCGTTGATACCCTTCATCACGACAGTAGCGCCGCCATTGAGGTTGGTCGCGATGCTGGTGACATATTGCGTCGCAGCGGTGGTCTCGCAGCCCCAGCCGCCAGCACCCGGAGGTGGGGTGGCCGACTTTGCGCTCTGATAGACCTCGGTAACCGTGGTGCGGCAGGCGCTGAGTGCCAGGATGCCTTCCGACACTTTGGCACGCTTGACGTAGTCGGCGTAAGCCGGCAGGGCAATGGCGGCCAGGATGGCGATAATCGCCACAACGATCATCAGTTCGATCAGCGTAAAGCCTTTCTTGGTGTTCTTCATGGGTGTTTCCTCAAAAATGGTTAACGGTTTGCCCCTTGAGCCGCCAACCTTGGGCGGACCCGCTTCCGTAATCGCTACGCCCAGCAATCTACGGCTCGCGGAATAATATCAGCAGCATCCGTGCCAATGGCATCTACGTCAGCCTCGATTGATTTGGACCGACTCAGGGGTCCGAGTTGAGACGTAGGTCTCAAGTCCAAGAATTGGCGCCCGCGGAATTTGTCAGTGAGTGACAATTCTGGACGGGAAAAAATGGCAAGAAATGCGATGTCACTGGTTTGGCTCGACGCTTATCGATTTTTTCAGCGGTGTTGGACCGAGGGCCATGGATCGATTGCGACTGCATTCAGGGGTTTTCCACTATCGCGCTCCAGCAACATGGTGAGACTCGCTTTATTCACCATGATAGGCACCCAAACTAGGCGATCACGAGCGATTTTCGTGCCATCCACGGCTTCTGCCAGGAGCTTTTCGGTCGTGGGGTCGGGCGTCTTCAGCGCATCGAGCGGCATGGCGCTTTTCAAAATATCCGCGACACCCTCCGTGTATTCCACATAGAATTTTGGGAACTTATCCACATCTTTGCCGGCGAGTCCGGAAAACATGAGGTCATCCCTCTCTTTGCTGATCGGCGGCAATTTTACCGAGACCGTGCGTGGCCCGAACCAGGACAGGGACCTGAATTCCGGTTTGCTTCCGGCAATGAGGTCAGCGGGGTCGATTTCGTTTGCTGCAACCAGGACAAACCGATCGATCGCGGCGACCAAGAATACGGGTCGGGTCCGAAATACGACAGACATTCCATATACCAGCGCGCAGGTCTGCGTGATTGCGATCACCGCAAGATCGAACTTCATGCCCTTCTTGCCGGACTTGAATACCACCAAGGTCAATAGTGGGCCCAGCACGACATCGACGCCGACCAATAGCACGACCAGCTCATCGGCACCCGCGGCGTGAAAGTACGGCGGAGGGTACCAGACACCGAAAAGCAGAATTCCGACAAAAAGGCCAATAGCGGCACTGATCGACAAGTGAATAGCAGCAGCTTTCCAGCGCGACATCGCTCGAATCTCTCGTCTGGGTGGTTGGCGGAATATAGCGAAGTCGCTTGGTCCTTGAGAACCTCGGAGTGCACCGTGTGACCTTCCCGACTCCGCTGAGATGGATCCGTATTATTGACTACGAATCGCCCGGATAGTGCCGGCGCCCATGGTCGACCAAGCGCACGGCATCGAATGACTATTCGATGCCGAGCCTTTCCAGTCGGTAGCGCAGTTGACGCAACGTCAATCCGAGATGCTTGGCAGCTGCCGTACGATTCCAGCGCGTTGCCTCAAGGGCCTTCATGATGGCGGCGCGCTCAGTTTCCGCGACTGCGGCTGCAAGGTCCGCGGGAATGCCAGGCAGCGCCCCGGAGCCCGCGTCCTGGGGGGGCGGATTTACCATCGGCCGCGACGGATCCGGGCGTGCCGTGACACTGCGCTCACTCGCGCCAGGGGTCACGGCGTTCAAGGCTTCAGGCGCGATGGTTCCCAGATGGTCCAGATGCGATGTCGGCTGCAGGCGAAGATCATCGATGTCCACGATGTTGTCTTCGCACAGGGCCACCGCGCGCTCAAGTACATTTTCCAATTCGCGCACATTGCCGGGGAATTCATACGTCATCAGCGCCTTCAGCGCATCCGGCTTGAGTTTCGCGGGCGCAAGACCGGATCCGCCGGAGAGTCGATCGAGTACTCGTCCAGCCAGTTTCGGAATATCCTCGCGTCGGTCGCGCAACGGCGGCACGCGCAATTCAATGACATTTATACGATAGTACAAATCCTGTCGAAACAGGCCCAGCTCGACGAGTTTGGCCAGATTCTTGTGCGTCGCCGACAGGATGCGCACGTCGATCGGCACTTCACCGCGCCCACCGATCGGACGGACCGATTTCTCCTGGATTACGCGCAGCAGCTTTACCTGCATATGCAACGGCAATTCTGCGACTTCATCGAGAAACAAGGTGCCGCCCTGGGCGGTCTGGAACAGGCCGTCCTTGTCGGCGTGAGCGCCGGTGAAACTGCCTTTCTTGTGCCCGAAGAACTCGCTCTCCATCAATTCGGAGGGAATTGCCCCGCAGTTGACCGGCACGAAGGCATTCGCGTTTCGCGGGCCCTGCTCATGGATCTGTCGGGCGACCAATTCCTTGCCGACACCCGATTCTCCACTGATATAAACGGGCGCCTGGCTACGCGCCAGTTTCGCGATCGTCGCCCGCACCAACTGCATTGCGGGTGAGTCTCCAACGAGTTTTCCATCGACGCTGATCGTTTCCGCGCGTCGCTCTTCTCCGAGCTTCAAAGCGGTTTGCACGAGGCGACGCAGCATCGCTAGGTCGACAGGTTTGGACACGAAATCGAAGGCGCCCGCCTTCAACGCAACGACCGCAGCATCCACGTTTCCGTAAGCGGTGATCATCGCGACCGGTGTTTCGACGTACTGTCGAGCGATCAATTCAATGATTTCCTGCCCGGATCCATCCGGCAGCCGCATGTCCGTGAAGCACAGATCATATTTGCGTGCGGCGAGCCGCTCCCGCGCGTCCGCCACGCTACCGGCCGTGTCGACGTCGAGATTCATGCGTCCCAGAGTGATCGTGAGGAGTTCGCGGATGTCGCGTTCGTCGTCGATGACCAGGGCGGTTTGTTTGCTCATGGAATGTGCTGTCCTGCGCGGTTGTCGCCACCTTGCCCGCGCGAGGTTAATGCGCTGGAGGGGCGGGGTAAAGCGGATGCGGACGTCGCAGCGGTCGCCGGGTTGCCCCGCATGTCAGGATCGTGCCGTCGTCGCTGGGGTGATCTGGGTGACCAGGGTAATCCTAAAACAGCTGCCACCGCCGGCAACGGGCACGTATTCCAGGGCGGCCTGATTCGCTTCGCACAACTGGCGGGCAAGATAAAGCCCCAGCCCGGTGCCGTATTCGTGCGTCGTGAAAAAGGGCTCGAAGATCTGCGCGGCCACTTTTTGCGGGATTCCCGGACCGCGATCCACCACTTCGACCACTGGCGGCCCCTTGTCGCCGAGCAGGCGCGAAATGACCGCGACGCGCGCCGGTTCGCTCGGCAGCCGACCGTAGCGCAGCGCGTTCTGGACAAGGTTCCAGACGACCTGCTGCAATTGCTGGCGATCGAAAAGCCCGTCGACATGACGTGGTTGCGTCACTGCACGCAGATTGTCCTGACCCAAATCGTTGCTGGCTTTGTACTCCTCAATAAAGTGGGTCGCCCAGGCGTTGATGTCCAGCAACTCCGGGCGGGAACGCTCCCGTCTGGACAATTGCAGAATGTTTTCCACCACATCATTGGCACGCGCGCAATGATTGTTGATGATCTCGACCATGCGCTGATCCGCTTCGTTGAGCTCTTCGGATTCGGCCAGCAATTGCGCGGAATAACTGATGGCCGCCAAAGGATTGCGAATTTCATGGGCGATTGACGCTGACAGGCGGCCCAGGGAACTCAAGGTCAGTTCCTCGGCGCGCCGCGAAACCAGCGAGGTGTCATCGAGAAAGATAAGTACATTCGTATCTTCCGTCGGCGACAAGCGGGTAAAGCGCGGCAGGACTTCAGGCACGTCTTCAGCGAGCGCGATCGCCTTGTTGTCCAGTTTTCCCGCGGTGCGCCAGTGGTAGAGACGGCGCGACAATTCCGGTGCCACGCTGCCCAGATCGCGCAGATCGGGTTTTGGACTGCCGAGCAACAGCCACGCGGACTCGTTCATCTGATGGATGCGGTTCGCGTCATCGACCACGAGTACGCCCGTGTTCATTCGCCGGATGATCATGTCGTTGACCTGGGACAGGTTCGCCAGGTCGGTACCACGCTGGTCGGCGAGTGCTTCCGTCGCACGCATTTGCTTGCCGAGCACACTGAAGAGCGCATAGGAGGCGAAATAGCCCATGCCGAAGAGTACCGGCTCGATCAGGCTGTGGTCGTAGTTCGGCTCGAACAATCGCAACAGCAGTGCCTGGAGAAACAGCATCGCCGCGCCGAATATGGCAAGGAACGCACCGACGCGTGGCGGCAGCAGCAACGCCCCGGCGCCGATGTTGAACATCAGCAGGATGGCGATGCCGCCTTGCGATTCGTCGATGCTGGCAATCGCCAGAGCGGCTGCAACCACGTCCGCGGCCAGTGCAATCGCCACGCTCGAGGTGAGCCTGCGCAGCCACAATTCGGTCTGCATAAACGCGATCGCCGCAAACGCGAGGTACACCAGCGCATTGATTCTTCCCAGCAGGGGATAGCGCAGGTTGACCCAGGCCACCGCGAGGGGACTGAACGCGAGGCCGACGTAAATGCACGCCTGAAGCACCCGGAACAGGTTGAAGAAATACAATTCGCGCCGCGTCGTTTCGCCGCTGGCGGAGCCGACGACGATCAACGGGCGGGGGCGGGCGACGGTGCTCACTGCCTGAGGCTGCCGAGTTTCGTGGCACTTGGCAACCCCGCTGTTGGCCATGCGGGCGGTCGCGGACTTTCCTTTGCGGCAGCCTTTCTCCAGAATACGCGGCGATTCTGCCCCGGCGCCATTCGCGCGCCACGATGCAGCCCTTCGCGGGAAGTCTCGACTGATGCCTCTTTGGTGCGGTCGGGTTGACCGCTCCGCTACTGATATCCCTTTTAAGGTGTTCGCATGAATTTTCACGAGTACCAGGCCAAAGAATTGTTTGCCGAGTACGGCATTGCCGTACCCGCTGGCCGCGTCGCTGCCTCACCGGAGGCTGCCGTCGAGGCGGCCAGGGCGCTCGGTGGCGAGCAGTGGATGGTCAAGGCCCAGATCCATGCTGGCGGTCGCGGCAAGGCAGGCGGAGTGAAATTCTGCAAGTCTCTCGATGACGTCAAGACTGCCGCTGCCGGCATGCTCGGCAAGAATATGACGACGTATCAGTCGGCCGGGCGCGGACTGCCAGTGAATCTGGTGCTGATTTCCGAGGCCAACGACATCGTCAAGGAATTGTATCTGTCGGTGCTCGTGGATCGCGCCACCAAGGCCGTCACTTTCATCGCATCCAGCGAAGGCGGCGTCGAAATCGAGAAGGTTGCCGAAGAGACGCCGGAAGCCATCCAGACGCTGGATGTGAATTTCGTGCAGGGACTGCAGCCTTACCAGTGTCGCAAGCTCGGTTTTGCGCTGGGCTTGTCTGCCAAGCACGTCAATCAGCTCACGAAAATGATGCTGGGGCTGTACAAGCTGTTCAACGAACAGGATCTGGCCCTCGTCGAGCTCAATCCCCTGGCCATCATTGGCTCGGGCGACCTGATGGCGCTGGATGGAAAGGTGAACTCCGACGACAACGCCGAGTTCCGCCACCCGCGTCTGGCACAGATGCGCGACGAGTCGCAGGAAGATGCGGCCGAAGCGATCGCGGTAAAGCACAATTTGAACTATGTAACCATGGACGGCGATATCGGTTGCATGGTCAATGGCGCCGGCCTGGCGATGGCCACCATGGATGTCATCAAACTTGCCGGTGGCGAGCCCGCCAACTTCCTCGATGTGGGTGGCGGCGCGACGAAAGAACGCGTGTCCGAAGCCTTCAAGCTGATTCTTTCCTCGGACAAGGTGAAAGCTATCCTTGTGAACATTTTCGGTGGAATCGTGCGTTGCGACATGATCGCCGAGGGCATCATCGCGGCGGTGAAGGAAGTCGGAGTGAAGATTCCGGTGGTCGTGCGCCTGGAAGGCACCAACGTTGAGAAAGGACGCGAATTGCTCGCTGGCAGCGGTTTGAAGATCACCCCGGCCATTGATCTCAACGACGCCGCGCAAAAAGCGGTCGCAGCGGTGGCGTGATGCCGAAACGCCGCTTGCGCGCCGACGGCCGCAACGCAGCGACGGCGTTCCCGTCCTCTCATTCACCGTAATCAGCGTTACTGGCGGGTCCATGGCCCGCCCTACCAAGGGCTTACACATGAGCGTTTTGATCAACAAGAACACGAAGGTCATCTGCCAGGGTTTTACCGGCCAGCAGGGCACGTTCCATTCCGAACAGGCTCTGGACTACGGCACGAAGCTCGTTGGCGGAGTTACGCCAGGCAAAGGTGGCAGTCAGCACATCGGTTTGCCGGTGTTCAATACGGTGCAGGACGCGGTCGACGAAACGGGCGCCGATGCATCGGTCATTTTTGTGCCACCGCCGTTCGCGGCCGATGCGATCCTTGAAGCGGCCGATGCCGGCATCCGGGTGATCGTTGCCATCACCGAAGGCATTCCGGTGCTGGACATGCTGCGTGTGAAGAATGCACTGAAGGCGTATCCCGACACGGTGCTGATCGGACCGAACTGCCCAGGTATCATCACGCCGGGCGAATGCAAGATCGGCATCATGCCGGGGCATATCCACCAGCCGGGCAAGATCGCGATCGTTTCGCGCTCGGGTACCTTGACCTACGAAGCGGTATTCCAGACCACCAATGCCAAGCTCGGCCAATCCACCGTCATTGGTATCGGCGGTGATCCGATCAATGGCATGAACTTCATCGATTGCCTCAAGCTTTTCCAGGATGACGCCCAGACCGAGGGGATCATCATGGTCGGCGAAATCGGTGGCAGCGCCGAAGAGGAAGCCGCGGAGTTCATCAGTGAGTATGTGAAAAAACCGGTCGTCGCTTTCATCGCGGGTGCGTCGGCTCCCGTCGGCAAGCGCATGGGCCATGCCGGCGCGATCATCTCGGGTGGAAAAGGAACGGCAGCGGCGAAATTTGCCGCGCTGGAGAAGGCCGGCGTGACGACAGTCAAATCGCCCGCCGACCTCGGCAAGGCGATCACCGCACGTCTAGCGTGAGCGTAGTGTCCACGGGCGAGTCCCAGGGCACGATTGACAGCAAGGGCCGCGGGAGACTGCGGCCTTTGTCTTTTGTGGAGTAAACATAATGTCGACGTTGAGTTTTGCGCTGGCGCAGTTCGATTTTCCGGTCGGAGCGGTCGCCAGGAACGCGCAGCGGGCGCGCGAGCTGATGCTGGCAGCACGGAACCGGGGCGCTGCATTGATCGCGTTCCCGGAGCTGACGCTGGCCGGATATCCTCCCGAAGATCTCCTCCTGCGGCCGAGCTTTCTTGCCGCCTGCGAGCGAGAGTTGCACGAAATTGCCGCTGCGACGCGGGATATCGCCGTCTATATCGGGCATCCGCATTCGATGGGAGAAGTGTACAATGCGGCGAGTTTGCTGCGCGACGGCCTGGTGGAATTCAGCTACCACAAGCAGGCGCTGCCCAATTACACGGTGTTCGATGAAAAGCGCTACTTCCGGCCCGGCAGCAGTGCCGAAGTCGTCGACATCGAGGGCGTTCGGGTCGGTTTCATCATCTGCGAAGACATCTGGGAGCCCGAGCCGGCTGCTCAGGCTGCCGCCGCAGGCGCCGAATTAGTGATGGTGATCAACGCCTCGCCATTCGACGTGGCCAAGTCCGCACTGCGCGAAGAATTGCTGATTCAACGCGCGCGCGAGAACGGTGTAGCGATTGCCTACCTGAATCTCGTTGGGGGGCAGGATGACCTGGTCTTTGATGGCGCGTCCTTGCTGGTCGAGCGCGACGGCCGGATTGCCGCGCGCGCCCCCACATTTGTCGATGAACTGCTGTTTGCGGTCTACGACAATTCGACCCAGAAATTCTCCGTGGACGATTGGCCGACTTCCGGCGACACGTCGATCGAAGCGGTGATTTATTCGGCGCTCGTGCGGGGCACGCGTGACTACGTCGAAAAAAATGGATTTCCGGGCGTCTTGCTCGGCCTGTCCGGCGGAATCGACTCGGCGCTGACCATGGCGATTGCGGTCGATGCCCTGGGTGCCGAGCGGGTGACCGCGATCATGTTGCCAACTCGCTACACGTCCGATCTTTCGTTGCGGGAGGCGAAAGCGCAGGCAATCGCGCAGGAGGTCGAGTATCACGTGCTGCCGATCGAAGGCGCGTTCGACAGTCTGCTCGAAGCACTGGCTCCGGTATTCGCAGGCAGGCCCGCTGATGTTGCCGAGGAGAATCTGCAAGCGCGCATTCGCGGTGTCTTGCTGATGGCTCACAGCAACAAGTCGGGACGCATGCTGCTCACGACCGGCAACAAGAGCGAAATGGCGGTCGGCTACGCGACCATCTACGGCGACATGTGTGGCGGCTATGCGCCATTGAAAGATGTATACAAAACCATGGTGTATCGATTATCGCGCTGGCGCAACGGACAAGGGAAAGTCATTCCCGACGCGGTGATCACGCGTGCGCCGTCCGCCGAACTGCGTGCCGACCAGACCGACCAGGATTCCCTGCCGCCGTACGATACGCTGGATGCAATTCTTGAGCGGTTTATCGAAGGGGAGCAGTCGCAGGCGGACATCATTGCGGCGGGCTACGACGAGGCCATGGTGCGGCGTATTGCGCGACTTGTTCTGCTCAACGAGTACAAGCGTCGACAATCCGCTCCCGGACCCAAGGTCTCCACACGCGCGTTCGGACGCGACCGACGCTATCCGATGACATCCGGCTGGCGCTAGACGGTCGTTTCGGAACGTTTCTGCAACGCCGGGCGACAGGTGCGCCCGGCGTCGCGTCGTTCGACAACGCTAACGGTTGACCAGCGGAACGAGACGCTTCCAGTAGTGGCGCTTCTCCGGCCAGCGACCCTGCAGATAGGGGTGTTCGGGATAGTTGAGCTCAAGCACGCGGCGCGCGTCGGTGCTCAACTTGTCCTGGCCAAGCTGCTTGTAGCTTTCGGACATGACGGCCAAGGCATCAGCCGCCTGTGGAGTGCGCTGATAGTTTTCGACCAGGTGCTCGGCGCGGTTGGTCGCCGCAACATAGGCCTTGATGCGCAGATAGTACAAGGCGACGCCGAGTTCGGCCTGGGCCATGCCATTGCGCAGATAGATCATGCGCTGGCGGGAATCCAATGCGTACACGCTTTCGGGATAGCGCTTGATCAATTCATTGAAGTCTTCGAAGGACTGCTGCGAAAACCCCTGGTCGCGTCGCGACTGGTCGCGTTCGATATAGCGCTCGAGCAAACCGTTGGAACGGTCAAAATTGATCAGGCCGCGCAAGTAGTAGGCGTAGTCGATGTGCTTGTGCGTCGGATACGTCTTGATGAAGCGGTTGATCGAGGAGTAGGCCTCTTCTTCCTTGTGGTCCTTGAGCTGGGAGTAGGCCAGCTCAAGCTGGGACTGCTCGGTATAGGGTCCGAACGGAAAACGTGCGATAAGACGCTCGTACAGTTTGGATGCATTGCCATTGTTGCCCTTTTCCAGCGAGGTCTTCGCTTTGGAATAGAGCTCATCGACCGGCAGCGTCTCGCTGGGATCACCCTTCTTGCCGGCGCGGGAACACCCGACCAGCACCAGCAGCAAGGCCAGAAAAGCTACACGGATCACTGCGGAAACTCGCATGGGACGGCCACGCTCTGCGAAAATGCGGGTCGCGATCATACCAAATGCGCAGCGCCGCGCTGCCGCCAAACCGACTGCCGAATGAACGACACCTTGATCCACCTGCAATCCGTTGTCCCCACCAGCTCCGCTGGCCTGCGATTCGACCAGGCCCTGGCCGAGATGTTTCCGGACTATTCGCGCTCGCGACTGTCCGCCTGGATCAAGTCCGGCGACGCCCGCCTGGATGGCGAGCAAGTGGCGCCGCGCCAGCTCGTCAAGGGCGGCGAGCGGGTCAGCCTCGCGGCGCGCAGCACCCAGGAGGTACCGCTGGCGCCCCAGGACATCCAGTTGGACATCCGCTATGAGGATGAAGACGTACTGGTGATCAACAAGCCGGTCGGCCTTATCGTGCATCCCGGCGCGGGCAATCCTGATGGCACGCTGCAGAACGCGCTGCTGCACTACGACGCGCGCCTCGTCGAGATCCCCCGGGCGGGCATCGTCCATCGCCTGGACAAGGACACCTCGGGCCTGATGGTCGTCGCGCGCACCTTAAGAGCGCACACCAGCCTGGTCGAGCAGTTGTCGGATCGCGCCATGCACCGCCAGTACGAAGCATTGGTGGGTGGTGCGATGATTTCCGGCGGTACGGTCAATGTGCCGATCGGCCGTCACCCGAAAGATCGCGTCAAGCAGGCGATCGTCGACGAGCCTGCTGGCCGCCCCGCGGTCACCCACTACCGGGTGCGCGAGCGTTACCGTCTGCACACCCTGCTGCAATGCAATCTCGAAACCGGTCGAACCCATCAGATCCGGGTGCATATGGGTTACATACGCCATCCGCTGGTTGGCGACACCTTGTATGGCGGCGGGATGAAGCTGCCGAAGGGCGCCAGCGCGGAGTTGGCGGAAACCTTGCGTTCCTTCAAGCGCCAGGCGCTGCACGCGGAAAAACTGGAATTTTCCCATCCGGCTGGCGGGCGTACCGTATCGGTTGAGGCGGCTCGTCCGGCGGATATGGAGGCATTGGTCACGGCGCTGCGCGAAGACACCCGGGTGCATGCCGAGGCCGAGGCCGCGCGCAATCGTCGATGAGTGGCATCGCCGCGAGCAAGGACAGATCGGAATCGATCGTTGCCCTTGAGGCATGCATCGTTCCGCGCTGGCCAGCGCCGGCGAATGTGCGCGCGATTGTCACGACGTCAGGCCTGCCGGGTTTTTCGGATCCACCTTTCCAGCGCTGCAATGTCGGCGCGCATTGTGGCGATCGGCCAACGGATGTTTCGGCCAATCGTGCGGCACTGATCGATTGGCTGGGACTGCCATCGGCACCTTGCTGGCTGCGGCAAGTGCATGGCATCGACGTCTTGGATCTGGACGCCGTGGCGGGGCAAAGCACCGAAGCCCCGGAAGTACTGGCGGATGCGAGCTATTCCGCCACTCCAGGGCGCGTCTGCGTAATCCAGACCGCGGACTGCCTTCCTGTCCTGATCTGCAGCGACGATGGAACCGAAGTGGCCGCGGCGCACGCCGGCTGGCGGGGACTTGCGGGTGGCGTGATCGAAGCCAGCATCGCGCGATTCCGGACGCCAGCGTCGCGTCTGCACGCCTGGCTCGGCCCGGCGATCGGCCCGGCCAGCTACGAAATTGGCGACGACGTGCGCGACGCTTTTCTACGTTCGGATGAGCGCGCAGGTAGCGCATTCGTGGCCACGCGTCCACATCACTGGTTTTGCGATTTGTACCGTCTTGCACGATTGCGTCTGATGACCGCCGGGGTGACCTCCGTGCATGGCGGAGAGTTCGACACGCTCACCGATGATCGCTTCTACTCGCATCGTCGCGAGCGGCCAACCGGGCGCTTCGCAAGCCTCATCTGGATCGATCCGGCGGCCGTTCCATCCGACGCTGCACGCATGGCGACCGATACGACGACGGAACCCTCGCCGTTGTCGTTTCACGCCAGCCAGCCGGACACCGAATCGAACGGGCTGTTCCCCGGATTGCTGGGTGCGGCCTTCGACACACTGCCAGCCAGCGTGCGCAGACTGCACATGTCGCAAGGCTTGCGCACTTACCGCGGAAGTGCCCGTGTCGACCGCGGCAGCCACTGGCTATCCCGATGGTGCGCCTGGTTGACTGGACTGCCGCCGGCTCAAGAAGGCCCGATCGAGGCGGTCCTCGATACGACTAGACAAAGGGAAGTGTGGACACGTTGCTTCGGCGCACACAGGATGCGCTCGACGCTGGTGCGTGCGGGAACGCTGCTCAGCGAGCGACTCGGCCTGGTCACGTTCGGGTTTGGCCTGTCGGTGCAAGACGGAACATTGCATTGGCGCGTGAATACGGTGACGGCGCTGGGCGTACCCCTCCCGGTGCAGTGGTTCAAGCACGTCCAGGCCCGCGAATACGAGCGCGACGGATGCTACTGCTTCGAGGTAAGAGCTGCCTTGCCATGGATCGGCTTGCTGGTCCACTACCGGGGGTCGCTGCACGTGCCTTGATCGCTGCCAGCCTGTGGTGCCAAGGTTGCAATGACGGCGACTTGAATCGGCCTTCGCCAAACCGCACTTCTGACGCATGGCCGGATCACCGGCGCACTCCCGGAATTCCCAGCATGCGCATGGATAAACTGACTTCGCGGTTTCAGCAGGCATTGGCCGACGCCCAAAGCCTGGCGGTTGGCCGCGATCACAACATGCTGGAGCCCTTGCATCTGCTGATGGCATTGCTCGATCAGCGTGGCGGCTCGACGGCTCCGTTGCTCACCCAGGCGAAAATCAACGTGCCGGCGTTGCGAACCCGCATTGGCCAGGCACTCGAGCGCCTCCCGCGCGTGAGCGGGCAGGAGGGCACGATCAATGTGTCCAGCGACCTGACCCGCCTGCTCAATCTCGCCGACAAACTTGCTCAACAGCGCAGCGACCAGTTTGTCGCGAGCGAATTGTTTCTACTGGCGGCGTTGGACGACCGCGGTGAAGTCGGCGCGGTACTCAAGGCGGCCGGCGCGACCAAGCCCTTGCTCGAAGCCGCAATCGACAAGCTGCGTGGAGGCGATAGCGTGCAATCGGAGAACGCCGAGGAGCAACGCCAGGCATTGGAAAAATACTGCATCGATCTGACCTCGCAAGCTGAGAGCGGCAAGCTCGATCCCGTCATCGGTCGCGATGAAGAAATTCGCCGCACGATCCAGGTACTGCAGCGGCGCACCAAGAACAATCCGGTGCTGATCGGTGAGCCCGGGGTTGGCAAGACGGCGATCGTCGAGGGCCTTGCGCAGCGCATTGTGAACAATGAGGTGCCAGAAGGTCTGCGTGACCGGCGCGTGCTTGCACTGGATATGGGCGCACTCATCGCCGGGGCGAAATTCCGCGGCGAATTCGAAGAGCGGCTCAAGGCTGTGCTCAACGATCTTTCCAAGCAGGAAGGGCGGGTGATTCTCTTCATCGACGAACTGCACACCATGGTCGGCGCAGGCAAGGCGGAAGGGGCGATGGACGCCGGCAACATGCTCAAACCCGCACTCGCTCGGGGCGAGCTTCATTGCATTGGCGCGACCACGCTTGACGAGTACCGTAAATATGTGGAGAAAGACGCCGCTCTGGAAAGGCGTTTCCAGAAAGTCTTCGTCGGCGAGCCCAGTGTCGAGGACACGATCGCGATCCTTCGCGGCTTGAAGGAGCGCTATGCCGTGCATCACGGCGTTGAAATCACCGATCCGGCCATCGTCGCAGCGGCGACCTTGTCGCATCGCTACATTGCGGATCGGCAGCTCCCGGACAAGGCGATCGACCTGATGGACGAGGCCGCTTCGCGTTTGCGCATGGAGATTGACTCCAAGCCGGAAGAAATGGATCGGCGTGAGCGGCGCCTGATCCAGCTCAAGATCCAGCGCGAGGCACTGAAAAAAGAAAAGGATGCCGAATCTCGCCGGCGCCTCGCCGATCTGGAGGCCGATATCGCCGTGCTGGAACGTGAGTTTTCTGACCTCGACGAAGTGTGGAAGTCGGAAAAAGCCGCCTTGCAGGGAGCTACCCGGATCAAGGAGCAGATCGAACAGGCCCGACTGGAGCTTGAGGCTGCGCAGCGGCGGCAGGATTTTGGGAAAATGAGCGAAATCCAGTATGGATTGCTGCCGGAACTGGAAAAGCAGCTGAGCACGGCGCAAGACGTCGATACCCATGCGTTCACGCTGGTTCAGGACCGCGTTACCGCTGAAGAGATCGCCGAGGTGGTTTCGCGCTGGACCGGAATTCCGGTCTCCAAGATGCTCGAAGGCGAGCGCGAAAAGTTGCTGCGCATGGAAGACGCCCTGCACCGGCGAGTCATCGGACAAGATGAAGCCGTGCATGCGGTCAGCGACGCGATCCGTCGTTCCCGCGCCGGTCTGTCAGATCCGAATCGACCGAACGGTTCGTTTCTGTTCCTCGGTCCGACCGGCGTCGGCAAGACAGAACTTTGCAAGGCGCTGGCCGAGTTCCTGTTCGATTCCAACGAGTCGATGGTGCGCATCGACATGAGCGAGTTCATGGAAAAACATTCCGTGAGCCGCTTGATCGGCGCGCCGCCGGGCTACGTCGGCTATGAGGAGGGAGGCTATCTCACTGAAGCCGTTCGGCGCCGGCCATACAGCGTCATCCTGTTGGACGAAGTGGAAAAAGCGCACCCGGATGTTTTCAACGTCCTCCTCCAGGTGCTCGACGACGGCCGCCTTACCGACGGTCAGGGTCGTACCGTGGACTTCCGCAATACGGTCATCGCGATGACGTCGAACCTGGGATCATCGCTGATCCAGGAAGCCACGGCAGCAGGTGGCGAAGAGGGATACACGCAGATCAAGGCCGCTGTCATGGGCGTGGTCCAGGCGCAGTTTCGACCCGAATTCATCAACCGCCTCGACGAGATCGTCGTGTTCCGGCCCTTGGAGAAAGCCCAGATTCGCGCCATCGCTGCTATCCAGGTGCAGGCGCTCGCCAAGCGACTCGCAGAGCGGCAGATCAAATTCGACATCAGTGAGCCTGCGCTGGATCTGCTTGGCGCAGCAGGTTTTGATCCGGTCTACGGTGCACGCCCGCTAAAACGTGCGATCCAGCAACAACTGGAAAATCCGCTGGCGCGCCAGATTCTTGAAGGACGCTATTCCGCCAACGACACGATCCAGGTCGACGCGGCTGGCGCCCAACTCACCTTCGCGCGCGTTGCCGCCCAACCATCGGGTTGAGCGGCAACTTGCATTCACCGACGCAGTCCGCACAATGCGCGCGGTCTGCGCCTGCCATGAGGAGTTCCATGCCGATCTATGAGTTTCAATGTGCTGCCTGCGGCCATCGTTTCGACCGCCTGCAGAAAATGTCGGACCCGGATCCCACGGAATGTCCGGTTTGCGCGCAGGCTCAGATATCCCGGCAAGTGACCGCTCCTTCGTTTCGACTCGCGGGCGCTGGCTGGTACGAAACCGACTTCAAGCGTGACGGCGACAAAAAGAGAAATCTTGCCGGTTCTGATGACGCGCCCAAATCTGACAGTGCCAGTACCGTCGCGACCGCGCCGGCGAGCAGCGGAAAGTCGGATGCTCCGACCGCTCCGACCACGCCGGCGAAAAGCGAGTCGTCTGCGCCCAAGACAGCTCCGCCGACATCGTCCGGCGGCGATGCCTGAGCCATCGCCGTTAATCCGCGCGTCAGCTTGTTATGCATGCCCTGAACGGGCTGATAGCGGACACGCCTTTCGTCGATGGCTTGGTGTAACCTCGCAGCGCACAGTGAGCCACCAGGGAGAGAGCTATGCGCACGTTGTTATCCATGCTTTGCACGATGCTGGCCGCCATGGCGATTTCCGCCCCGGTGGCTGCACAACGGAACAATGATACGGTCGAGTGCCGCAGCCAGGATTTCGGCCGCAACCGTTGCGACACCGATTGGCGGGATGCGCGAATCCTGCGTCAGCTATCAAGTTCGGCATGCGTCGAAGGACGCAGCTGGGGTTTCAATCGCGGCGCGATCTGGGTCGACAAGGGCTGCCAGGCAGTCTTTGCCCGCGCCGGCGGACACGGCGGACGCCCCGACGACGGTGACAACGGCGGCGGTCACGCCGGTGGTTGGCGTCCCGGCAACGATTGGGATCAGGACATCCGCTTCCGCTGCGAAAGCCGCGATTTTCACTACAACCTGTGCCAGGTGGATGTAGGCCGCGGTGGTCGTGTGTACATCGATCAGCAGATCTCCGAGACGCGTTGCGTCGAAGGTCGCAGCTGGGGCTCGAATCGCGCCGGCGTATGGGTTGATCAGGGCTGCGCGGCGGTTTTTGTGGTTGAGCGCCGCTGGCGCTGAGTCTCACCGACGCTTCGGCAAAAAGCCCGCCGCATAGGCGGGCTTTTTGTTTGCAGTGCAGCAAATTCCTCCGTAGGATGCGGCGTTTCCTGTTGCCGTCCGCAACTCGCCGACCGTCGGTCCGCGCGAAACTCACGGGCGGCCTGATCGCGGAGTTTCAAACGCATGCGCAGTCATTATTGCGGTCTCGTCGACGAGACCCTGGTTGGACAGACCGTCACTCTGTGTGGATGGGCCGATACGCGGCGTGACCATGGCGGGGTGATTTTCATCGACCTGCGCGATCACGAGGGCATCGTGCAAGCCGTCATCGAACCGGACAATGCTGTCGCGTTCAAGCAAGCCGAAGGCGTTCGCTACGAGTACTGTTTGCGCATTACTGGACAAGTGCGTGGTCGGCCTGCGAGTCAGGTGAATGAGCGGCTGCGCACCGGCCGTATCGAAGTGATCGCCGATGTGGTCGAGGTCCTCAACGCCGCTGCCCCGCTGCCGTTCATGCTCGATGACGCGGTCGGCGAAGATGCGCGTTTGCGCTATCGCTACCTCGACATCCGCCGCCCCGACATGCAGCGCAAGCTGCGCATGCGGACCCGACTCGTGTCGTCGCTGCGTCACTATCTCGACGCGCGCGGATTCCAGGACATCGAAACACCGATTCTCACCAAGGCGACGCCAGAAGGCGCGCGGGACTATCTGGTGCCCAGCCGCGTGCATCCCGGCGAGTTTTTCGCGTTGCCACAATCTCCACAATTGTTCAAGCAGCTGCTGATGGTGGCGGGCATGGACCGTTACTACCAGATCGCGCGCTGTTTCCGCGACGAGGATCTGCGCGCGGATCGCCAGCCGGAATTCACCCAGCTCGACATGGAGTTTGCCTTTGTCGGCGAGCGCGACGTGCAGGATTTCGTCGAAGCGATGATCCGCACGATCTTCAAGCAGGTGGTCGACGTCGAGCTGGCCGGCGAATTTCCGCGGCTTACGTATGCCGAAGCCATGCGCCGCTACGGTTCTGACAAGCCGGACTTGCGCATTTCGCTGGAACTGGTCGATGTCGCCGAGCACGTACGCCATGCGCACGCCGAGACCGGCAAGGATTTTCAGGTGTTTTCCGGTCCCGCCAAGGACCCGCAGGGCCGCGTTGCCGCGCTGCGTGTGCCCGGTGGCGCCGAACTTACGCGCAAGCAGCTGGACGACTACGGTCTGTATGTTCAAAAGTACGGTGCGAAAGGTCTGGCCTGGATCCGCGTGGACGATCTGTCCAAAGGGCGCGAAGGGCTGACGTCGCCGATCGTCAAGTTCCTTGACGATCAATCCATCCAGGGGATTTTCACCAGCGTTGGCGCCCAGACCGGCGACGTGATCTTCTTTGGCGCCGGGCCCTACAAGACGGTCAGCGATTTCCTCGGCGCTCTGCGCCTCAAGGTCGGTCGTGATCTGGGACTTGTGGAGAATGCGTGGCGCCCGCTGTGGGTCGTGGACTTTCCGATGTTCGAATACGATTTCGATGCCAAGCGCTATGTCGCCCTGCATCATCCGTTCACTGCGCCCAAAGTGGACGATGTCGCGGATCTGCGTGCCAATGCGGCCAATTCGGTCTCGCGCGGCTACGACATGGTGCTTAACGGCAACGAGATCGGTGGTGGTTCGATCCGCATTCATCGTCCCGACATGCAGAGCACGGTGTTCGATCTGCTTGGCATCGCTGCCGAGGAGGCCGAAGCGAAGTTCGGTTTCCTCCTCGATGCCCTCAAGTACGGCGCACCGCCGCATGGCGGGATTGCCTTCGGCATCGATCGCATTGCCGCGCTGATGGCGGGCTCCGATTCGATTCGCGACGTGATCGCGTTTCCGAAAACAGCGAGTGCGCAGTGCTTGATGACCTCGGCGCCGTCGGCTGTTCCAGAAGCTCAGCTGCAGGAACTGCACGTGCGGGTCGTGAAACCGCAGAAGGCATGAGAGTAAGCCGCCGCTGCCGGCTGTTTCGACGCACTCCGATGCGCTCAGGCTGAGCGCGTCCGCATGCCGGAATTATCCGCGCACGTCATTTTGCTGCACGGGATCTGGATGCGCGGATTCAGTCTGATGCTGTTGCGCAGACGATTGGCGGCGGCGGGTTTCAGTACCGAACTATTCAACTACGCGAGTTTGTACAGCGGTCCACAGCGAAGTTGCGCACGCCTGATACAGCGCATGCGCCGGTCCGGAGCGCAGCGAGTGCACCTGGTGGGCCACAGCCTGGGGGGGCTGATCGCCCTTGAGGCCGTTCGCGGCAGAACGGACCTGCCAGTGGGACACGTCGTTTGCCTGGGGTCGCCGCTCAACGGCAGCGATACTGCACGTGCACTGGCCAGGCGCGGTGGTGCGCGTTATTTGCTCGGGCAAAGTCGAGGATTGTTGTGCGAGGGCCTATCGCCCTGGGACGGGTCCCGACCCGTTGGGGTGATCGCCGGCGATCGTGCGCTCGGATTCGGTGGGCTCATCGCTACCCTGTCGACCCCGCACGATGGAACCGTGAGCGTCCACGAAACGTTGCTCGCTGGACTTGCGGACCATCACGTCCTGTCGGTTACCCATACCGGTATGGTCTGGTCCAGGCCGGTCGCCTCGATGGTGTGCAATTTTCTGCACAATGCAACGTTCTGATAACCTCCGCTTGCGACCATGATCGCTGCCGCGCCAGGCAAATGGCCGACCGGATACTTTGCTCCATTCGTGCTCGCGCCACTGAAGACACTTCGTCGCAGTCCATGCGTTCCTCCATGCGGCGATTTCAGATTGACGAGCTGCCTCATTTGTGACCCCGGGGCGCGCGACTCATCGCTGAAAGCCCTCATATTACGATTTGGTATTGACAGAGAGTTTGCAGTTCGACACTCTCCTTTTTCGTGTCGGGACGAGGCACGCGATCCAGAGTCAAATGTGGACCTGAAGCAGGGAGTGCGCTGAAGGCGCCATGAAGTGACGCGTTGCCGCCCCGCAGGAGTCATCGCGTCGTCCGTTAACCCCCTGGGAATTACGAAATGCACGCTGAAAACAAATTGTCCCGTTCCATCCGCCGTACCGTGTTGATCGCAGCGACCTCAAGCGTGCTTGCGCTGGCTGCGACCTCCAGCATGGCGGCCATCGTTTGTGGCCCCACCAACAACCTCGCCATTCCGGCAAACATCGACGGCGTCTACTTGAACCTGGTGACGGGCGCAACCGGCATTGCCGGCGGCAGCACTGCCGGATGGGATATCAATCTGTACCAGACCGGTACGCCGGCAGGACTCTTTTTCTTCTGGCCAACCACGCCAGCAGCGAGCTTCGGCGGTACGTCGACTGCCACCGTCTATGACGTGCTCACGTCGGGGGCGTCGATCGGCCCCGCGTCGACTTTCATTGTCAATTCCGGCGGCGGTGGTGCTGCTCCGTATGTCAATTGGCAGGGCACGACGCAGACAGGAAAATATCTTGGCATTCGCTTCTTCAATGAAAGCACTTCGACCATCAACTATGCATGGCTGCAGTTGAATACGACCGCCACGACGGGCTTCCCGGCAACGATCAGTCAATACTGTTACCAGACGGATGGCACGGCGATCACAGCGGGTACGACGCCGGTTTCCTTGCAATCCTATTCCGTGGACTAGTCGTTCCGGTCATTGTCGAACCCTGAAGAAAGGCGAGCGCAGGCTCGCCTTTTTTTGTGCGCTTCGCGGAATCAAGCAAGGTCAAGCGTCGCCGTTGTCTTGCTTCGACACGGAACTTGCCGTGATTCTTCGACTGGCGCGGTCGTTGACTTTCCCATGTGGAAATGGATAGAAGGAGCTTTATGCCCCCTTTGGTGGGCTTTGCTGCCGGTACGCACGCCGTAGTCGATCCTTCCGGGTTCCGTGTGACGAAAACCGCTTGCACTGCCTAGCGTTCCGCCGCCTTCGACAAGGCATCCCGCAGCGGTGCGAACAGTTCAGCGTAACCAGAACTGCGCGCTGTATCATGACGCAAGGGTTGTCGCACCTGGGCCGCGCTCGCGGTATTCATGGTGCGTTTCGCCGCATGGAAAGCCAGGCAGGCGGGATCGTACGCAAGACCGCAAAAAGCGAGGATGCGGCGAACTTCGTTCTCGGTATCCAACAGCAATGTCTCGTGCGAAGCGGTGTAGCAATGCTGCGGCGCAAGCTGCCGCCACCAGCCCCACAGCCGCCGGCTGTCGTGCGCGTAGTGGGCGAGTTCGTCGAGATCGTAGCTGTACGCCACGCGATTCGGCGCGAACACCTGCTTATAGCAAGACCAGCAGGTTTCCACGAGATCGCGTTCGCAGCCGATGATGCGCGCGCCGGGCAACATGGCGAGGATGGCGCCCACATAGAGCCAGTTTTCCGGCATCTTGTCGGTGAACAGCGACGTCGTCTGCCACCGTCTGGTTCGTTCCAGATAAGTCTGACCCAGGCGTTTCCAGTCGGACGGCGTCGCGGCGCTCGCCCAGGCGGGAAAGGCCTTACCGCGCCGGGCGGACTCTTCCCCCAGCACGGCATCGAGAAACGGCAGTTCGCTGGCGCCGGTCACACTGGGGTGCGCCGCGAGGATTTGTTCGACGAGGGTTGTGCCCGAGCGTGGCATGCCGACGATGAAGACGACCTCTTTTCCCAGTTGCTCCTGCGCGGTCGACGGTGGCGTTGTGAAAGCGGCGCGCACGGAATCGACCAGCCTGTGGTGAGTAGCAAAATCCCAATGTACGGTTTTTCGGCGCAGGCGGTTGGCCAGTCCGGCGTGCGCTGCCGCTTCGCTGTAGCGGTGTCGTGCTTCAAGCGCTTGAACCGCGGCAAATCCCGCCAACATCCGGTCCGCCGCGCTCGCTTTAGGGTCATCGACAATGCGTTGGATTGCTTCCAGTTCATCGTCGGCGATGGGCACTGTCTTGAGATCGAGCAAGCCGGACCACGCTTTGGCTGCCTCGCTGGGTCGTTCGGTCAGAACCCGGTATTGACTTGCCGCCTCAGCGACGCGACCCAGGGCGGTCAGGCTGCGCGCCATCAGAAAACGAGCTCCGGAATGCGCCGGATCCCAGTGGAGCGCCTTTTCGCTGGCCTCCAAGGCCGGTGCCGCGCTGGCGTTGCGGTCATGCATGACACCGAGATCGAACCAGCTCGCCGCTGCCGGCTGAAGATCGGCAACACGTTGCAATTCTGCGGCGGCCGCCGAAATCGCGCCCATTGAAGCATGCGCGTCGGCCAGACAGCGACGAATCCGCACATCATCAGGCGTCGTTTCGAGGACCTGTAACAGGCACGCTAGCGCTTCGCCTGGCCTGCCGCGCGCCAGTTGGGCGCGGGCGAACACGTACAACACTTCCGGGTTTTCCGGCGCCAGCGCAAGCGCACACGTCGCCGCCGATTCGGCATTCGCGATGTCCTGCTTGTCCAGGTACCTGCTTGCATCGCGTATCAGTCGAAGCAGGCGGCTCGGGGTGTCGGCGCTAGTACGAAGTGGGGGCTTGGCCATGGGAAAGTGTGAAGTGGGGTACTTTCGGGATCGCTGCGTGCCGGACAAAAACACCGTTCCCTGTCGATCGCCGATGCTGGCACGCGGCCGCGGCGGCGGCAAGGCGCCCTGGCGTTTTCGACATGTACGATTCGGTGCTCTGATAGACTTGCGCAATTGCACCGGACGGTCCGCGACATGTCGGGCCAGCTGGCTGTTTTCCCGACCCAGTGGATGATCGACGAATGCGTCACCCTTCGCTGGCATTCGCCGGCTCTCATTGGAACGCTGTCGATACCGGAAATCTTCCTGTGTCGGTTCGCCGCTGACGTCAGCGCCGCCCCCCGTTCCATGCAGCCCAGAGTCATATCAACGCCATCGGCGCCAACCACGGTGCGGATCCTCGGCATCGATCCGGGCTCCCAGCGCACGGGTGTCGGAATTGTAGACGTCGACGCGAATGGCAAATCTCGCCATGTATTTCACGCGACCCTCAAATTGCTCGACAACGAGAATTTCGCGCTGCGCTTGAAACAGATCTTCGACGATTTGCGAGCGATCATTATCGAGCACCGGCCGGATGAAGTTGCGATCGAAAAGGTGTTCATGGCACGAAATCCGGATTCGGCGCTGAAACTTGGTCAGGCCCGCGGCGCGGCAATTTGCGCGGTTGTAAACAATAATCTTTCCATTGCCGAGTACGCGGCAAAAGAAATCAAGCAGGCGGTGGTCGGCAGCGGCGGTGCGGACAAGACCCAAATCCAGCACATGGTCGGGATTTTGCTCCAGCTGCCCGGTAAACTGCAGGCCGACGCGGCTGACGCGCTCGCGATTGCGCTCACTCACGCACATACGCGCTCGTCGATCGAGCGGCTCGGTATTCCTCGCACCGCATGGAGGCGCAGGCGATGATCGGAAGACTCAAGGGAATTCTGGCATCAAAGCAGCCGCCGTGGCTGCTGATCGACGTCAATGGCGTGGGATACGAACTGGAAGCGCCGATGTCGACGGTGTTCGATCTGCCGGAAATCGGCCGCGAAGTGACGTTGTGCGTGCACTATGCGGTCAAGGAAGACAGTGTCGCGTTGTACGGTTTTCTCCGCGAATCCGAGCGGCAGATGTTCCGGCTGGTGCAAAAAGTCAGCGGCATCGGCGCCAAGATCGCCCTGGCGATACTCTCCGGTTCGTCCGCTGACGAGTTCGCCCGGCTGGTCCATACCGGCGATGTCGCGGCGTTGACCAAGATTCCGGGCATCGGCAAGAAGACCGCCGAACGCATCATTGTCGAACTGCGCGATCGCGTGGACGGCACGGCTGTTGCAGCGCTGCCCGGCGCACGTCGTGGTGAAGTGCCCGCCGATCCCGTGGCCGAGGCATCGGTCGCATTGCAACAGCTGGGCTACAAGCCCGTGGAAGTGACGCGCATGGTCAAGGATGCGGCGGAGGCGGGCGACACCGCCGAGGCGATCATCCGCAAGGCATTGCGTGCCGCATTGCGTTAGATTTTACTTTTACAACCGTGCGCCAACGCGCCTGAAGCAGACCGGCAACTGATGAGCACAACTGAAACACCCGAGCACGGCCGAAAATTCCTGGCGCTTGCCATGGGGGCCGTCGGCGTTGTCTACGGCGACATCGGCACCAGTCCGCTGTATACGCTCAAGGAAACGTTTGGTGAGCACGGCGGCATCGCGCCAACCCCGGAAAACGTCCTCGGGGTGCTGTCGCTGGTGTTCTGGGCGCTGATCATGATCGTCTCGTTCAAGTACGCCGGTTTCATCATGCGCGCCGACAATCGCGGCGAAGGCGGCATCATGTCGCTGATGACGCTGGCACACCGCAGCGTCCGCACCAGCGCACGCTCGCGCTGGTGGATCATGGTGGCCGGACTGTTCGGTGCGTCGTTGTTCTTCGGCGACAGCGTGATCACTCCGGCGATGACCGTGTTGTCGGCGGTCGAGGGCGTCAAGGTCGCTGCTCCGGCGCTGGACCACTACATCGTGCCGACCACGATGGTGATCCTGTTGATTCTCTTCTCTATCCAGAGCCGTGGCACGGAACTGGTGGGGCGAGTTTTCGCACCAGTCATGGTGCTCTGGTTTTTGGCTCTCGCGACGTTCGGTGTGCTCGAGATCCTGGAAAGACCGGAGGTGCTGCAGGCCCTTTCTCCGATTCACGCGCTGAATTTTTTCTCCAACAATGGAAAAGTGGCGTTCTTTGCGCTGGGTTCCGTGGTCCTGGCGATCACCGGAGCGGAGGCGCTGTACGCGGACATGGGGCATTTTGGAAAGTCGCCGATCCGGCGCGCCTGGTTCGCCTTCGTGCTGCCGGCGCTGATGCTCAACTATCTCGGACAGGGCGCCTTGCTGCTGTCAGATCCGACCGCGTCGGCCAATCCGTTCTATCTGCTGGTTCCCGCGCCGCTGTTGTACCCGATGATCGCTCTCGCCACCCTGGCCGCGGTCATCGCTTCGCAAGCCGTGATTTCGGGCGCCTTTTCGGTGACTCGCGAAGCGATCCAGCTCGGCTACCTGCCACGCATGGAAGTGCGGCACACCTCGAATGAAACGCGCGGGCAGATCTACCTGCCTGTCGTGAACCGGATGTTGCTCGTGCTGACCCTGGCGGTGGTGGTCGGATTCAAATCCTCGACCAACCTCGCGGCGGCGTACGGCATTGCTGTCGTCGGCACCATGAGCATCGATTCGATCCTCGTGATGATCGTCGCGCGCCGCATGTGGGGCTGGCGGCGCAGCACCGTGGCGATCCTGGGCGGCTCGTTCCTGCTGGTGGATTTCGCCTTCCTCGGCGCGAATATCGACAAAGTGGAACACGGCGGCTGGTTCCCCCTGGTCCTCGGCCTGGTGATGTTCACCGTCATGACGACCTGGCGTCGCGGCCGCGAACTGGTGATCCGCGAAATCCGCCAGGCCGGACTCGCGCTGAAACCGTTTATTGAATCGATCGCGGAACATCCGCCGCTGCGCGTGCCAGGCATGGCGGTATTTCTCACTGCGCAGATCGATGCCGTGCCGCACGCACTTTTGCACAATCTCAAGCACAACAAGGTGCTGCACGAATGCAACGTCATGCTCAATGTCGAGTGGCTGGAAACGCCGACTGCCGAGCCGGATGAGCGCATCGAAATCAGCGCGCTGGGCCACGATTTTCACCAGCTCACGCTGCGCTACGGGTTTGCCGAAGATCCCGATGTTCCGCAAATGCTCGCGCGGTGCGGCACCGTGGGTCTGACCTTCGACATGATGGACACGACCTTTTTCCTCAGTCGCGAAAGCATCGTCGCAACCGACCGGCCGGGCATGCCGCTGTGGCGTGATCGCCTGTTCGCATTCATGGCGCGCAACGCGTTGTCGGCCACTGCATTTTTCCAGATTCCCGGCAACCGGCTGATCGAGCTGGGTACACAGGTGGAGATTTAATCGGGCACAGAGTGCCCGGTCGCTCTTTGCGCCGGAACTAGGCCTCGCGGCCTTGAATACTTCGCGATAGCGCGACTCTCCCAGGTCAGCGCGTTGCGCCGCGAAGGCGGTCGGCGCGGGACGCGGCTCGGCGTTGAAATCGGCACCGCGGATCCGCGCAGTAACCGCTTCCTTCGTCGGCGACTGGGTGGCGGGATGCAATTGCCCGCATAATCGCCGGGTAGCCCACTGCCGCGCCACACGATGCCGATCCAATGCCGATGACCGAAGCGCCGCGCGTCACGTCCAGCGTGTCCACGCGCGAGGACGAACTGCTCGAAGCCTCGATACGCCCGCAGCGGCTTGCGGAGTATCTCGGCCAGGAAGCCGCGCGCGAGCAATTGTCGATCTACATCGAAGCTGCGCGCGGTCGTGGCGAAGCGCTGGACCACGTGCTGATCTTCGGGCCGCCAGGCCTCGGCAAGACCACGCTGTCGCATGTGATCGCCAACGAACTGGGGGTCAATCTTCGCACCACGTCGGGGCCCGTCATCGAGCGTGCTGGTGATCTTGCGGCGCTGCTGACCAATCTGCAGCCGCGCGACGTGCTGTTCGTCGACGAGATTCATCGCCTCTCGCCCGTGGTCGAAGAAGTGCTCTATCCGGCGATGGAAGATTTTCAGATCGACATCATGATCGGCGAGGGTCCCGCAGCGCGATCGATCAAGCTCGATCTTCCCCCGTTCACCCTGATTGGTGCGACGACGCGCGCCGGCCTGCTGACCAGTCCGCTGCGCGACCGTTTCGGCATTGTGCAAAGACTGGAGTTTTATACTCCGGAAGAACTGGGCGCAATCGTGCGCCGCTCCGCGAAGATCCTGGATATCGCCTGCGAGCCTGCCGGCGCCGCCGAGATCGCACGCCGCGCGCGCGGCACGCCGCGTATTGCCAACCGTCTGCTGCGCCGCGCCCGGGACTTTGCGCAGGTGCGCGCGGGCGGATCCATTACCCTCGAAGTCGCCAAGGCGGCGATGGCCATGTTGAAAGTGGACGAGGCTGGCTTTGACGCGCTGGACCGACGCCTGCTGCAGACCATCGTCGACAATTTCGACGGCGGTCCGGTCGGCGCCGAATCCCTGGCCGCGGCACTGTCCGAAGAGCGCGGAACGATCGAGGATGTGCTCGAACCCTATCTGATCCAGCAGGGTTACCTGGTGCGCACGGCACGCGGCCGCATGGTCACCTCGCGCGCCTATCAGCATCTGGGCCTCAAGCCGCCGCGGCGCACCGATCTGCCGCCCGATCTGTTCGACGCCTGATGCGCGCGGACGTGCATGGGTCGCTCCCGGTTCAGCCCGACACCGCTATGCTCGACGCATCGTGCGCCACGCGCATGCCGTGCACAGGGACGATTGCATGACCGAGGCGGTATTCGCATGGCCAGTGCGGGTGTACTGGGAGGATACCGACGCGGGAGGCGTGGTCTACCACGCCAGTTACGTGAGATTTCTCGAACGTGCCCGCAGCGAGTATTTTCGCGCGCTGGGGATTGAGCAGGAACGCCTGCGCACCGACAATAGCATCCTGTTCGTGATACG
>JBDTLV010000022.1:0-53791 GCA_039934615.1 Tahibacter sp. | reverse complement strand
TATGTCGCGGTGTTCCGCGCGGATGATCCGGAATGCCGAGCTTAGGGTGCCGTCCTCGGGACGCTGCGCTCGGAGTACCGGCGTTTTTCCGCGGCGTTCGACCGGGTGGGCGCCGAGTGCCGCGCGCTAAGCCCGGCAGATGAGGCAGTCGGCGTCATGCGCCGGGCTTTTAGCTCGGCGTTTGATGCTATTTTCAGCCTATATTCGGGCACTTGAGCCCCGTGCTTCGCCGAGCGCGGTCGGTGCGCCGCCCTCATTGCGTCGTCCGCGCCACTATCCGCTCGGACATCCGCGGTTTTTTCTCGGCACTCGGCAGAATCCGCTGCGCATTCGACGCTATTTCGGCTGAACGGGCGATCGCGATTCTCTTGCAACACCGCCTGCCGCATGGCCCTCGACCCGCCGGACCGGGCAGTCGCGGCAGCGGATTCAGCCGCGATGCGCTGAATCGCGTTGCCGCCAGGCACGCAGCGCCAGCACCGCGCCTCCGAGCGCGCCGAACGCGAGGCAGAGCCCGTGCAATTGCTCGATACTGATGATATCGAGCAGCGGATTGGCATTCGACAGCGGCCACCACGGATGCATGTCGGCATGCATGACCGCGTCCAAGGCGATGTGCGAGTAAGTACCGACCAGCGCGCCGGCAAACGACGCGCCCCAGGTAAACAGGACATGTGGAATTTTCAACATGACCAGGCAGCGCTCGCTGATCGGTCTGCCAATCAGTCCGGCAACCAGTCCGATCAGCAAGGCACCGAGCAGGGTGTGACTGTAGCCGTGCAACACCGGCCAATCGCGCAGGATGCCGAGCAGCGGTTCGATGTCCATCAGAACCTGCGCGCCGCCAAACACCATGAAGCTGAAATGTCGCCCGCCGATCGCCTTGAACGCGGCGCCGGGACCGAGATGGATGGGCGTGAATGGCATGCAAGGATGCTAAGGCGCCGCGGCGCGGGGTGCCAGCACGCGCGTCACTCCGCTGCGCATCGCGCGTAGCATCGGTCAGGTGACGCCGGTGGCGACGGATGCATCCGGGCAGGACTGCAGGCGCTGCAGCAGGCCGCCCTGATTCCAGCAATCCCAGCCTTCCACAATCTGGCCCTGCGAAAAACGCAGCCAGGTCAGGCCGCGAAACGATACCGGCGCGTGGGTCGCCGCGATGCCGAGATCGTCACCGGCATGGTGCGCGTTGACGGTCCAGCGCACCACGACGTGATCGCCGTCGGCCGCGGTGTCCTCGATGCTCACGCGCAGATCGGGAAACGCGCCGAGCAGTTGGGCGCGCGCTGCCTTGAATGCCTCACGACCGTGGACCTCGGCGCCTTCCATATGGCCCACCGCATCAACCGCCATCAGCTCGTCGACCGTCTCGATGCGACGCCTGTTCCAGACTTCCTCCATCCAGCGGATGGCCAGGCTGCGATGGGTGGACGACATGGCGTACTCCCGACGTGGTGGTGGATAAATTCTAGCAGATTACCGTTGTAGCCTATGTGCGAACGCAAACTTCGCCGCGACACTCGTCGCACGCTTGCGGCGCCTTCCGCTCCGGCTTACCAGCCCCACGGTGCATACCGTCACTGACCTTGGACAGGGCACGCCCCCGCCACACGCTACCCAACGCTGCCGCCCCCCTTCGTTACCTGCCTTTTGACAGTGTGGAAAATGTGGCGGCGCCGCGGCGCTTTGCGTGTTCTTCAGATCCGCGGCGAACGTTTCGTCGCGGTGAACTCTACGAGGCGAGATCCCATGAAACGCAATCCCCTGCCCCCGGTATCGCGGCCAGTCCGCAAGATGCCGACACCGCCGATCTGGCGACGTGCCGCCCTGACGACGACGCTCTGCGCCGCCGGTGTCGTGATCTGCTCCCTGCCCTGCGCGCCGGTCGATGCGCAGGTTTTCCCAGCGCCTACCACTCTCTCGGCGGGCAGCACGCCGGGCGACTTCGACGTGTCGCCCGGCGGCGAAGCGACGTATCGCATTCCCCTCGCGCTCGCACCGGGTCGGCAAGGCATCGAACCCGCGCTCGCGCTGCTGTATCACAGCGGCGGCGACAACGGCCACTTGGGTGTTGGCTGGTCCCTCGAAGGTCTGTCGCAAATCGCGCGCTGCGGAGCAACGCCGATGCGTGACGGCGCGAGTCGCGCGATCCAGTGGGACGCAACCGACAACCTGTGCATCGACGGCGAAAAGCTGCTGCTGATTTCCGGCACGGCGCAGACCGATGGCGCGGTCTACGCGACGGAGCGCGAGAGTTTCCGCAAGGTCGTCGGGGTCGGCACGCCGCATCGCGGCTTTCGGGTCAATCTTCCCGATGGGAAAATTGCCACCTATGGAATAACGCCCGAATGCGGCACCACATGCACGGCATCGGTGCCGGTGCACGCGCCACCGAACGGGCTTACGCAAGTCGACCGCGCCTGGAATCTTGCCTCGCTCAGCGATCGTTTCGGCAACTGGATGCGCATCGAATGGGGGCGGCGCCATCCCACGTCGGACCCCGCGTTGGCCGAGTCCGCGGCGGCGACGTATGCGGCGGAGGACTATCCCGTTGCGATCCGCTACACCGGTCACGACGGCACGCCAGCACTGAGCCCGCAGCGCACGGTCACGTTCACCTACACCGACCGCACGGACGACGAAGCCGGCTACAACCGCGGCGTGCAGAGCATGCTGAGCAAACGCCTCAGCAAGATCACCTCGACGATTGCCGGCGTCGGCACGTATCGCGAATATCGGCTCGCGTATCACGCCAGTGTAGCGTCGCAGCGATCGCTGCTCGGCAGCGTCACCGAATGCGGCGGCGATGGTGCGTGCCTTCCGGCGACCACCTTCACCTGGCAGGAGGCGCCGCGCGTGTTCGGCTCGAATCAGCGCGAAGACACGCCGATCGTGGCCGGCAACGGCAAGCCGCTGCAGGCGCGCCGCAAGCTCGGTGCAGGCCTGCTGATGGCGGACGTGAACGGCGACGGCCGCGATGACATCGTCTACGTCAAGGGTGCGACTGACACGACGCGCACCTGGCGTATCGCACTCGCCTATCCAACCGACGGTGCGAGCCTCAATGGCGGCGCGCCCGCACTGCCGGCCTGCGCGGTGAGCACTGGTACCTACCGCTGCGAAATCGACACCGGCATCGCCGCGCCCAGCGAGGTCAGCGCGCAGGTGCTGGACTACAACGGCGACGGGCGCAGCGATTTGCTGCTGATAGACAACCGCGCGGACCAGACCCTGACCACATGGAAAGTGCTGCAGTCCGGCGGCAACGGATTTACCGTGATCAACACCTTCGTGACCGACCATCCGTTCACCGATGGGATCTCCTACGAGCGCGGCAAGCGCGTGCATCTGGCCGACATGAATGGCGATGGGCGTGCCGATCTGGTGGTGTGCGAACCGCGCCTGCTCAGCGGTGTCGGCCAGCCCTGGCACCTGCGCCTGGCGACCGGCAGCGGCTGGGGCAGTGAAACGTTGCTGCCCTTCTTCCCGAATGCGAGCAAGGACTGCCGCAATAACCAGGTGATGTTCATCGACGTGAACGGCGACGGCGCAACGGACATGTTGTCCGGCGGCTACGACCAACTGTACTTTGCCGCAACGTACAATGGTTCCTCATTCAGTGTGAACGCAACCAGCCTGCGCACCATCATCAATGGATTCTGGCAGGGTGCGGGGCAAGTTTTCTTCACCGACTCGCGCACGATAGATGTGAACGGCGACGGCCTCCTCGATGTGATCGCGGACCGCGATCTGCCGCAGAGCGCGGGTACCATGGATGTGTTCCTCAACACCGGCGCAGGCTTTGTGCCGGGCCAGACCAGCGGCTACGCGGGCGTGAACGATCAGGATACGGAACCGACCCTGGGTCAGTCCGCGCGGCTGGATTATGACGGCGATGGCCGCGACGATCTGCTGATCACCAATACCTGCCCGAGCGGGCGCCTCACCGCGACCTGCGCGAATCCGCGCTGGATGGTGCTCGACGCGACCGCCAATGCGCCGCAGCTCGGCGACACCGATCTGCCGTTCTACGCGCGTCGCGAACTGGCCGGCTGCACCAACGGCGGCGCCGGCAGCGGCTGCATCGCACACCGCACCGGCCCAAGCTCGGGCGAGAGCTGGTTCGGTTATCAGCAGGCGCGCATCGGCGACGTCAACGGCGATCAGCTGCCGGACCTGCTCATGGTGGAAAACGATAAAGTGATCATTTTCCGCAACCAGGGCCAGCCTGCCAGCGATCGCATCGTGGAGATCCGCGACGGACTCGCATGGGCCAGTATTCCGACGATCCGGATCACCTACAAGCCGACCACCGACGGCAGCGTGCTGAGCATGCCGCTGTCGAGCTGCGCCTTTCCGCTGAATTGCACGCGGCCCGCCGGCTACCTGGTCGCAGCGCACTATGTCGATACCGGCGTCGGCAGCAATCTGCAGGAATACCGCTACAACTACAGCGATCCGCGTCGCGATGTGCGGGGCGGCGGATTTCTCGGCTATCGCAGCCATCGCGTGACGCGCGTGGCAAACGGTGCCGTCACGACCACCACCTACAACCCGGCCGAAGCGGAAGATCGCGGCAACGGACGCTACTGGTATCCCTTTGCGCGTTTGCCACAACGCGTCGAAAGCGCCACCGCGATCGGCGGCGGACGCTACCAGAGTATCGTGGTGGATCACGTCTATGACAGTTTTCCGTTCTACGCCGGGCGCACGCGCTATGTGCGGCAGACCGAGCACACCAGCACGGTCCGCGAAGGCACGTCCACCACAGCGGCGAACAATCCCGTACAGATGCAGACCGCGGTGCAGACCAGTCACGACGGTTATGGCAATCCGTTGACCGTAACCACCACGACCGGTGTCTCCACGCTGCGCAATACCACCAGCTACATCAATGATTCGGGTAACTGGATCCTCGGTCAGCCGACCAAAACCAGCGTCAGCAGTACAGTCGGTGCGGAAACACTGACCCGCGTAACGCGACGCCGCTACGACGCGGCGACCGGTCGTGCGATTGGTGTCGACGTCGAATCGCCTGCACAGGCAACCTCGACTATCGGCTACGACGCGGTTGGCAACGTGATCAGCGTCAGCGAGACCGACCTCGGCACAGGCACGACGCGCACCACGACGTCGAGCTACGACGCCGACCCGGAACGCCAGTTTGTTGCACAAGCGACAAATCCACTCGGTCACATCACGCGCTACGAATACGACCGGCGTCAAGGCAAGGCGAGCAAGATCACGTCGCCGAACGGCGTGGCGATCAGCCTGGCCTACGACTTTTTCGGTCGCCCGTTGTTGCAGGCCCGCGACGGCGGTGGCGCCGCGTTGTACCGCTACGATCGTATCGACGACGGTGCCGGCCGCAGCCATGTGGAAACCATGACCAAACACCTCGGCGGCACGATCCTGTCGACGACCCACGACCGGCGCGGTCGACCGGTGCGCCACGAGCGCATCATGGCGAACTCGCAGGTCGCGATGGTCGACCAGAGCTACGATCTTTTCGGGCGCATGGCCACGCGCAGCGTGCCCTACGTTCAGGGAACGACGCCAGCACTGGAAAGCTGGAGCTACGACGGGATCCATCGCGCCATTTTCCACAAACACGCCGATGGCGCGCTGGACCAGACACGCTATGAAGGCCTGACCGTGCTGCGCACCGATCCGCTCGGCCACACCACAACCACACTCCTCGATGCCGAAGCGCAGCCCGTGCGTGTGACGGACGCAATGGGCGGTGTGACGCGCTTCCAGTTTGGCGCATTCGGCAGCCTGCGCAGCGTGACCGATCCGCTCGGCAACGTGACCAGAACCGATACCGACAGCCGCGGCCACGTCCGCTCGATCGACGACCCGGACACCGGTCTTCGGGAATTCGCGTACGACGCGCTGGGACGCCGCATTTTGGAGAAAGACGCATTGGGTCGGTCGATCGCCTACGAATACGACCTGCTGGACCGTCTGGTGCAACGTAAAGACGCGGACGGCATTACCAGCTACACCTACGACAGCGCAGCGCACGGCATCGGCGCCATGGCGAAGGCGCTCAGCCCCGAAGGTTTCAGCGAAAGCTACGCCTACGACGACAACGGCCGGCTCGGCGCCATCAGCACCGCCGCGGGCGATGACAGCGTCAGCCAGAAGTTCGGGTATGACGATGCCGGTCGCGTCAGCGCGATGCTGCTGGCGCCGTCGGCGGGCGATGCGTTCCCGCTGGCGTATGAGTATGCGAGTGACGGCACTTTGCTGCGCATCGCCGAGAAGGCCGGCGACACGCCACTGTACGAAGTGCTGACCCGCAACGCGCGCGGCCAGATCGTCGAAGAAACGTTTCGCGGTGGCACGACCACCGGCTATTCGATCGATGCGCGCAACGGACGCACCACTGCGATCAAGACCAGCAATCCAGTGCAAACCGCGCCGCTGCAGTCTCTGTCCTACCGCTACGACAATGCGGGCAATATCGTGGAGCGAACCGACAACCTCAGCGGGATCTCCGAAAAACTCGCGTACGACGCGCTGGATCGGCTGGAGCGCTCCACCGTGTGCAAGTCCGCGTGTGTGGAACGCCCGATGAAATACGACGCGATCGGCAACGTGGTCGCCAAATGGGACATCGGTGACTATTCATACAACGCCACAAAGCCGCACGCTGTCGTCAAGGCCGGTGGCGTGAGCTATGCCTACGACGCCGTCGGCAACCAGGTTCAGCGCGGCTCCGAAAAGCGTGTGTTCACCGCAACCGACCGGCTGGCTGCCTTGGTGCCTTCGAGTGGTCCGACCAGCCGCTACGAGTACGATGCGTTCGGGCGTCGCGTGCGTGAATCCACCGGCAGCAACAGCGCCTTTCACGTGATGGATCTATTCGAGCGCAGCCGCGATGGCAGCGGCACTACCGATCGCTTCACGGTCAAGGTGGCCGGACGCAGCGTCGCGGTGATGTCACGCAACGGCAGCAAGCGCAACCTGCGTTTCCTGCATCCGGATGTGCTCGGTTCGGCGAACGTGATCAGCGAGACCGACGGCAGCATCGTCGCCAAACCGGTGTTCGACGTGTTCGGACGATCCGTCGTCGGTGACTGGGGTGGCGCGCCAACCAGCGTTGCCGCGGATGCGCACAACGACGGCTACACCGGCCACCGGCACGATGCGGAAACCGGCTTGGTCGACATGGGTGGACGTCAGTACGACCCGGCCCTCGCCCGGTTCCTGCAGGCCGATCGCTACGTGCAGGCGCCGTATCGCAGCCAGAGTTTCAATCGCTACAGTTACGTGTTCAACAATCCGCTGCGGTACATCGATCCGAGCGGTTTCGAAGGCGAAGAGCGCGACATCGAGATGGACCCGGCGTATGTCTATGGCGACGCGGGCGACCAGGGCTCCGAAACCTATGTGGACATGGATACCGCGTACATTTATGGCGATGTGGGCGACTCTGGCGAGGGAGAAGGGGAAGGAGAAGGTGAAGGCGATTATGACGATACCGACGATGGCGACGAAGTGCAGGACAATGATGATCCCGGCTTCGATGATCGCGGCTTTGACGATCGCGATCCGCCGAGCGACCTGCTCGACGGTGCGGGCCATAAGGCGAGCGACATCGTCGATGCGCTGAAGGACGCCGGCGATACGCTCAATCGCAAAGGCAAGAACGATCCCAGCGTCGATGAAGACGAAGCGACGCATGCAATCGAGATCATGGGCATGGGGGTCGCCGTGGCCGGTGCCATTGCAATCGCCATCGGCGTCGCAGGCGCGCTGGAAGCCGGCAAGGATGTTGCCGGTGGTGCCGCCCTGCTCGGTGCGGGTGCCGCCACGGTGCCCGCACCGGTAGAACTGCCGCCGCTGACGCCGCCGACGGCGCCCGCACCACCGCTGCCACCGTCGCCGCCTGCCACTTACCAGGCCGGTCATGGCATCAATCTGGCCGAGGACAATTTTGGTCATGCGTTGAATCACGTGGCACCGGATCCGGGCAAGCTCGACGTCGTCGTGCATGGCAACGAGCTTGGCTTCGGGCTGCCGGACAAGACCCCGATCTCGCCACAGCAACTGGCACAAATGATCAAAAGTGACTTTCGCTACAATGGCGGCGCAATCCGCCTGTTCTCCTGCGAATCCGGCAAGAGCATGGCTGGCGCCGCGCAGCAGCTGGCGAACGCGCTCGGTGTTGATGTTTACGCCGCACCGCAGGCTCTCGACCTCTACGGCAACGGGCTGATGACGATGACGGACGACGTGTTCCTCAGCAGTCCCGGCAATTTCAGCTGGGAATTGTTCTCGCCGAAGTAGGTTTGATCGGGGAATGCAGCACCGGTGCGTGGCCGACGGACGGCCACGCACCCTGGTCCTGAAACGTTCCGATGCACGGGCGTCGACGACGCGCGACGCCACCGCAAACACTACCTTGTGTTGAAAGGGATTTGTGGCATCCGCCACACCTGCCAATTGATGGTTTGTGCAGATGGCGTGAATGCCCGTCTACTCTTTTTTCGCGTCGCGTGATCCCTGCGCGGTGGATTCCTCGTATGCCTCGATCACAGGGGTATTCGGCACCGCCGGATACCAAACGGGACTAACGAGGAGAACGATGATGAAGCGGTTGGAATTGACACAGGCGCTGCTGCTGGTGATGGCCTTGGCCGGATCACCCGCACACGCGCAGACGACAGGATCGGCGCCGGGCACCTGTCCGAGCGGAACGCACGCGGTCAGCGTGAGCGGCTTCCTGGAATCCATAGAAGCGGATTCGGCGACCCCGGGTCCCGCCAATCCGGCGGACATCCGATGCGTCCCGAATACCTCGCCGACGGCGCTGATGTGCGGCAGTCACGGCTCGGCCATCAGCATTGGCGGCGCAGCAGCGTGCTCGTGCAGCGATGGCTATGCCGGCGATTCGTGCAATGTCTGCGCGGCCGGCTTCGAACAGGACGCGGCCGGCGGCTGCCAGCCGGCTGCAGTGAATCGCGAGCTGGTCATCATGGGTGCCGACCACGTCGTGCCCTACGGCAGCTCCAGCATACTTTCTGCACAATATCTGAGCGCGCCAGGTCGCACCGCCAGCGGCACCTGGGCGCTGCGCGGCGCGCCGACCGATGTGGGTTGCCTGTCGGCCAGCGATGCGCCGACACAGTGCCTTTCCTCCGTTGATGGCAGCGAAGTGCGCTATACGCCACCCGCCGATGGCAATGGCCTGACGACCAACACGGTTTTCTTCCAACCCGCGCAGGGACTGCCGACCCAGGTTGACATCAAGGCGGATCTGCTCGGCCAGATTCCGATCAACGGCTGGGCCGACAGCACCACGGTGCCGGTCGTCACTGCCGTGCTCGACTTCATGAAAGCGCGCTGCGTCGGCGCCGGTTCGCTCGGCATCGCGCGCAATGGCAAGGTCATCGCTGCACTTGGCCTGGGCATGCTTGACGGGCGCAGCGCCGAGGCGATCTACAACCCGCTGTGCGGCAGCGGCAACGCCGATCCGTTCAAACCGGACGCCGGCGAAATGCAGTACGACACACCCTTCATGTTCGGCAGCGTCAGCAAGGCAACTTCATTCGCGACCGCGCGCTGGGCCTTGAAGAATGCGCTGGGCGCGCAGGACATCGACGTGCGCGTGATCAGCCAGTCCGCCACGCGCGCGGTCAGCGCGTTTCGCGCCGATCTCGGCCGCTTGCGCCTGGACGTGTGGAATTTGAACAATGTGGGCACCGCCACACGCCTCGGCTTCTACGTCTCCGAAGTGGTCAAGGATTTCCAGCTGGTGCGCATGGGCGACACCCGCTTCGTATTGATCACGCGCAGTGCGACGAACAAGTTGAACCTGTACGCCTACAGCATCGATGCGAACGGCAATCCGACCGTCACCGACACGCTGCTCGGTGCGACCGAGGTCAAGGAAGTGCAGGTCACGGCGATCAAGGATCAGCGCGTTGTGATCGGTCTGCGCCTGGCCAACGACACCCTGCAGGTACGCAGCTTCAAGCTCGAGGCCAACAGCCACTTCACCGCGCTGGATACCGAAAACGGCGGAACCTTGCGCGATCTGAAACTGCTCGCCCTGCCCGGCACGTCGCGTGTGGTCGGTGCGGTACGCCTGGCCAATCCCGACGTGGTCAAGTTCATTGTGTGGAATGTGGACGATGCCGGGCAACTCACGCGCATTCATGAAACCACGCTGGACAGCTTCTACTGGGAAAACGGCAAGCTCGAGATGGCCGCACTGAGCGCGAGCCGCATCGTGGTCGCCGCGCAGCAATGGCCGCACAGCGCGCTGGGCATCAGCGTGATTTCCGTCGCCGGCAGCGGTGCGCTGGCGATGGTCGGCGGCACGTCGATGGACGACGTACATGACTTCCGCGTGCAGGCACTGAGCGATGCGCGCTTTGCGATCGCGAGCAGCGATGTTGACAAGAATGGCACCCTGCAGCAGTTTGCTCTGAGCGGCGGCGGGTATCCCTACAGCGTTGGCGCACGTGTCAATGCCGGTCGCTACGATTCGTTGGACCTGGCCACCACCTCGGGCGCGGGCTGGGGCACTGGCGTGGTCACCGCGGTGCGCGACGAGCAGAACAACTTCCGCCTGACCTCGTGGGATGTGGAAAACAGCACCATTGCCAAACTGAAACAAAGCAATGGTGGCGCGGTGCACGATCACGCCTGGAATGATGACGACGTCGAAGCGCTCAAACTGATCGGTTTCGACTTCCCGAACGGCCTGGTCTCGACCCGCATGTACAACATCCTCGCCGGCAACGTGCAGCCACCGTTTCACTTCAATGCCAAGGACGCGCGCAGCAAGAATGCCTGCTCGGCCACTCAGGCACCGGGCTATCCGAACGCCGACAGTCGCTGGAAGAACATCTTGTTGCGCGATTTCTTTTCGCACCGTGCCGGACTCAACGACAGCGCCGTGGCCGCGGAAATCCTGCTCGCCAACATGGGCCCGCTGCGCGAACTCACCAACAAGGCCCAGTGGGCCGCACAGGAAGACCGCCTGCGTGACGAATGGGGTGTGCAGCATGTCAAAGATGCGCGTGTCGCCGCCGGCCTGAGTCAAGTAGTGAACTATGCATCGCCGGATGGCTTCCTGCTGCCGCGCCTGACCCTCGAAGAAATGCTGGTGGGTTCCGCGTCAACCTGCCTGCCGAATCCACAGGGAACCTACAACTATTCCAACACCGATCCGCAGTGGCTGCGCTTCGTGATGGAGCATGTCACCGGCAAGCCCTACAGCGCACCGGTCGGCAATCCGGGCGCCGTGCAGGGCACCCTGCTCAACGACTTCGTCCAATCCAATCTGGGCGTGCATTCGAACGGACTCAATGGCATCGCAGCGCGTCCGGTCGCAATTACCGCGCAAGGCAAGGATCCATTCAGTGGCCCGAAGGGGCGCGACTGGAATTCGCAGACGCAGAGCTTCTACACCTCGTACTGGGACACGAAGCGTCCGATCTGCACCTGGACCAACAACACCTGCGTGGTCGCGGACCCGACCAAGGGTCCGAGCCTGGACTGGAACGGAAACCTGGAGAGAGTTCCGATGGTGATGCGCAGCAACGGTGAAGGCGCAGCGACCGGCGGACTCGGTGTGCAGATCCTGCCGCACCTGAAATTCATGTCGAAGTACTGGGCGAGCGGCTATGACACCGGTTCGGCACCTGGCCTGCAGAATCCGAGCATCGGTGAACCGCGCAATGGCGTGTGGACGCTCGGCAACAGCCACAACGGCGGCGATCTTGGTACCTGGGCCTATGCGATCCAGTTCGGCAGCACCTGCGGCAACTCCGACGGCATCGATATCATTGTCTCGGTCAATCAGTGGAAGGACGCGCAATGCAACACCGATGACGAAAGCTGCGTCGGCAACGTCATGCGCTACCAGAACCTGAAAGAATTGATCAAGACGGAAGTGTGCAAAATTGACTGGAGCAAGTCCAAGCCGATTCCCTGGCTGAACGACTGAGTGCAACACCGGCTTGATCCGGTCGTGATGGATTGACAATGCGCCGCGGAGCGATGGCTCTGCGGCGTTTTCGCGTCTGCCGTATGACGCTGGTCTCGACCTTCGCGCTCCGGCAATGCCGCGACGGCAGGTCTCGTGGCGCATAGGCGCGCTATAGACAAGCGACCGCGATTGCACCGATAGTCCGGCGCCGAAACACGATTGGGCGTTATAGCCATGTGCCAATTGATACGCCGCTGCATTGCTTTCTTCGCATTTTCGACGCTGTTTGGCACAGCCGCGATGGCAGCGGTTTACCAGACGCCGGAAATGCGTCGGGCTTCACTGCCGCTCACGTCACGCATGCGTATCGATCTGCGATTGAGCGAGCCGCGATTGTGCCTGCAGGTACCTGGCACCAATGCCATGATGTTCGGTGGCGGCTTGATCGGCGTGCTGATCGAGACCGCGGTCGACAACAGTCGCGCACGTTCTGCCGAACGCAGCATCGCGCAGATCCGCGAGTCGCTGGGCGAGCTGCCCATCGAGGCCACGTTGCGCGCAGCGCTCGAAACACGCCTGGAGCGTAGCGTTTTTGCGCCCGAACTGGATATTGGTCTGCTCGCCGTAGGGGAAGACGGACGTCCGGATCGCCGTGCGCAGACGGAAGCCGCGCGCGTGCTGGTGCTGGTGCCATCCTTCTGCTTCGACAAAACCGCGACGGTCCTCAAGTTCGCCATCAACGCGACGATTGAAGACCGTGTCCGGGTCGATCGGCGACTGCGCGCGAAACTGCAGTACCTGGTCAATGTGGAGTTTGCGTACGACGATGCCGCGGTGAAGTCACTCGACAATCGCGACGCGCGCATGGAACTCTGGGCGCGCAAGATCGATCGCGCGCGCGCGCTGCGCTTGTTGACCGAGTCTGTTGACGGCGCCGTGGCGCAGCTCAATCATGCCATGAGGGCGCGCAACGAGGACAACGACGACGGAGAGAAGATTCGCTATGAAGGCAATGGCAATTCGATCCGGGCACACGTGCTGCGGACCGAACAGGGGCGCACCTGGATGAAGCTCAATGCATCCGGCGACGAAGTGTCGGTGGGCGCCCTGCCCACGTCGGGCATCGACCCAGCCGATTCGCGCTGATGCCGCCCGCCATTTTAATACTATTTCATTCGTCAACTATGTGCGATTGGCCGGGACGCCTCCGGCGCGCGCCGGTTTCCGCTTTACGATCACCAGCGCAATACCGCCAAGAATCGCGGCGGACGCCACCAGCAGTCGCAGGCTGAGCGCTTCGCCGATAAAGACGACACCGCCCAGGCCGGCAATGACCGGAACGCTGAGCTGCACGGTTGCTGCCGTCGTGGATCGCAAGGCGGGCAGCACGCGATACCAGATCGCATAGCCGAGGCCCGACGTGAGCGCACCGGATGCGATCGCGTAGCACGCGCCGGGAGCATCGAATCGCGCGGTCGGCAACAGCAAGGCACTGAGCAGCAGGGTCAGCGGCACGGCGCGCAGGAAATTGCCGGCGGTCACGCGAGTCGGGTCGCCCGCGGTTCTTCCGCGCAAGGAATAGAACCCCCAGGCGACTCCGGCGCCGAGCATGAGCAGCGAGCCGAACAGCGGCGGAGCCGACAGTCCCGGCAGCAGCAATCCGCACAGGCCGGCGACCGCGAGCGAGAAGCCCAGCAGCGGAAGTCCGCGGAGTCGTTCGCCGTTCCAGAGGCCGTGGCCGATCATCGTGGCCTGCACCGCCCCGAACAGCAGCAGTGCGCCGCTGCCTGCCGGCAGGCTCACGTAAGCAAAAGAAAAGCACGCCGCATAAGTGAACAATGCCAGCGCCGAAAACCAGTTGCCATCCAGCGACTGCAGGCGACGCGATCCGGCTGACAATAGCAGCAGCATGGCCGCGCCGGCCACCAGACGAATCGTGGTGAAGGTCGCAGCGTCGATGCCGGTATGGCGCAGCGCCATCCGGCACAGCAACGAATTGCCGGCAAAAGCCAGCATGGCCAGTGCGGTGAGGCCAACGATGCGCGCGGTGGACATGGATGCCGTTTCCCCAGATCATCGAGCGGCGTCGACACGGCTTGCGTCAGCGCCGTCGCATGCTACTTTTTTTCCCCGGAGCGTGGATATGTTCATCAAGATAGAACCCGGCAATTCCACCGTGTGGCTGAATCCCGCCCACGTCGTGTCCTTGTCGATTCCGTCGTCAGACCCCGATGCCCTGCTGATCAAGACCGTTCTCGACGACAAGTTCGTGGTCAACGGGCGCGACGAGATGGCGCGCGTGCTGGCATTTTTCTCGCGCTAGAAATTCAGCAGCGACGCCAGCGCACTGCTGCGTCAGAGCATTTTCCGATAGACGAGAAAGCCGGATTTTTCCGCCAGCGCGTCGTACAGCCGCATTGCGGTCTGATTGCTCTCGTGCGTCATCCAGTAGACCCGCGGCGATCCGGCCTCGGTCGCGCGGGCACAGACCGCTTCGATCAGGGCGCGGCCGACGCCTGTGCCGCGTGCGTCGATCTGCGTGTACACATCCTGCAGGTAACATGAGGGCGCGATCTGGATCGTACTGCGATGAAACAGATAGTGCGCCAATCCCAACAGCGCGCCATCGCGTTCGGCGACGAGCGCGTGCACGGGCTCGTAGGCGTCGAAAAAACGCGCCCAGGTCGACGCGGTGATGTCGTCGCGCAGTGCAGTCGGGCCGCTGCGTCCGTAGAACGCGTTATAGCCATCCCAGAGCGGTTTCCAGTGCGGAAGGTCCTCGCGCCGCACGGCGCGTATGACGATGCGGCCCTGCTCGGGTTTGCTGCTTTGTTCGGTCATCGAGGATCTCCGGCACTGCGAACGCTGGCGTGCCCGAATACGCGATGGGCCACTGCCGATCAGGGAGTCGGATTACTGTGCGCGCCGGAACATGGGGGTGACAGGTCCCCTTTTGCGCGATTCCCAGGAGCCGCTCTGCGCGTTGCTTCGGCGAGCGTTGCATCTGCAGCGGCGGCGCGGATGGTAGTCGGCGTTTCCGCACTGTGCCGAACGAGAGCCAGGCCCGAGGCGGCACGACGGGCATGGCCAGATGCACCTCACGCTGACATTGCGGCACAAGTAATTTGGGGATATATACCAATCAGCTGCAGGTAAATCCGTCCACTTCGCTGAACGCCACGTCGATGCGCTGCAGCGCATCGACGCGCGCCGCCGGTGGTCCATACTGCAACCAGCGTTCGAGCGCAGCGATCGCATCCTCGCTGCCGATCGCGAGCACTTCGACGCTGCCGTCCAGGAGATTGATCGCATGCCCGGACAGGCCCAGGCGCAAGGCTTCGCTGCGCGTGGAAGCGCGGAAAAACACGCCCTGTACGCGGCCGCTGACGTGAAAGCGGGCGGCGTTGGTCGGCACCACTACTTCGTCGCGGTGGCGGGAGCGCCGAGCGCTTTTTCCAGATCTGTCTCGGTGACCGGTCCGGTGAAGTGCTTGGCAACGCTGCCGTCAGGTGCGATCAGATAGGTGGTCGGCAAACCGCGCGGCGTGTCGAAGGATTTGGGAGGAGCATAAACGTCCAGTTGCGCGACCGGATACGACACCGGATGCTGCTTCAGAAACGCGACGATCTCGTCCTTCTCCGTATCTTCATAGGCCAGGCCGATTGCACGGACATTCGCGTGGCTGCTGACGAATTTCGAGATGTCCGGCAACTCCTTGATGCAGGGTGCGCACCAGGTTGCCCAGAAGTTCACAACCACCCATTGTCCTTTTTGCGCGGAAAGATCAAACGTCTTTCCATCCAGGGTCGTGACCTTGAGTTCGGGATGCGCCGATTCGGCGCTGCCAGCGGCACCGCACAGGCCGAGCAGAGCGGCGAACGTGCTGGCGAGAATGAGACGATTCATGCTGACTCCTGGACAGTGTCGGGTGGCGTTGCGGGATCAGACCGCGGATCGGGGCGAAAGATTTCAGACAAGGGTACGTCGAGAGCCTTGCGCAGATTGGTGGCCAGTTCGGCAAACAGCGCCCGTAGTCGCGGCGGCAGATCGTCGCTACGCTGCTCGACGGCAGCGGCGCCGATCGGCAGCCGGTACAGGCCGGATTCGTACAGGTCGAGCACGCTGGCCGATTCCAGGTTGCGCGACAGCACCCATTCACCCGATTCGCTCCGTTGCAGCATGCCGGCGTGGCGCAGATCGCCCAGGTAGCGTTGCAGCAGGTCGTCGGTCAGGAAACGCTCGTTACGGCACAAATCGGCACTGCGCAGACCCTGTCCGCGCCGCTGCGCCTGGACGAAATGGTGCATCACGCGCAGCAGGCCGTAGAACTCATGCCCAAGGGCGAGACGCTCGTTGAGGCGACGGTATTCGAACGCGCTGATCGCGGCCGTCACGGACGCCCCCAGCAGCACGGTCAGCCAGGAAATATAAATCCAGATCAAGAAAATGGGAAATACCGCCAAAGTTCCATATACCTGCTCGTAGGAATTGAGCGACCCCAGGTATGCTGCGAAACCGCGCTTGGCGCCTTCGAACAGGCAGGCGCCCAGCAAGGCGCCGATCATCGCGTCGCGCCAGCGCACACTGCGGTTCGGAATGATCAGATAGCTGGTCAGCAAGGCAAACCAGACGATCAGGAACGGCAGGATGCCGAGGAAGCGCGATTTCAGTCCCAGGCCGGTCTCGGCCTGGTCCAGCAACGGCAACGCGAACAGATAGGAACTGATCGCCATCGCGGCGACGAGCAGCAACGGGCCGAACGACAACGCAGTCCAGTACATCAGGAAGCGCGACCCGGCGCCCCGCGCAGTCTGCACGCGCCAGATGCGGTTGAATGCGTCTTCGATACTCGCCATCAGCGAAATGGCGCTGAACAACAGCACGACCACGCCCACGGCGGTCGCCTGACTCGCGTTGTCGGCGAACTGGGTCAGATAGGCCTGCACCGCCTTGCCTGCGGAAGGAACGAAATTGTCGAACACGAAGTCGGTCAGGCGCGAACGCCATTCCTGGAACACCGGGAACGCCGCGAGTATCCCCAGCACGGCGGCGGTCAGCGGCACCAGGGCAAACAGAGTGGTATAGGCCAACGCGCCGGCAGACTGCGGGCAGCGGTCGGCACTGAAGCGCTGCCAGAGGAACAGCACGAAGGCATTCAATCGGTCGCGGTCGTAACGCATGCGGTTCCGTTCATCCCTTGCCAGGACCGCGCCGATAGGTACCGGCACGAAAGATCCCACGGGCAATGATAACCTCGCGCGCTGAAGCGGCGCCGTCCGGCCTGCCTGCATCCCGCGAGCCCATGAGCGATATTCTCATTCTTTACTATAGCCGCCACGGCGCCACCGCGCAGTTGGCGCGCCTGATCGCGCGCGGCGTGGACGAGGTGGACGGGATGCGTGCGCGCCTGCGCCAGGTTCCACCGGTCGCGGCGCAAACCGAAGTGGTCCTGCCGCCGGTGCCCGACGAAGGCGCACCTTATGTACAAAGCAAGGATTTGCGCGAATGCGCCGGTCTCATCCTCGGCAGCCCGACGCGATTCGGCAACATGGCCGCGCCGCTGAAGTATTTTCTGGACGGTACCGGCGCGGAATGGGCTTCCGGTGCGCTGGTGGGCAAGCCCGCCGGCGTATTTACGTCCACCGGCACGATGCATGGCGGACAGGAATCGACCTTGCTCAGCATGCTGCTGCCGCTGCTGCATCACGGCATGCTGATCGTCGGTCTGCCATTCACGGAAGCCGCACTGAATGCGACCGCCAGCGGCGGTACGCCTTACGGAGCGAGTCATGTGGCCGGGACCGCCGGAGACCGCAGCTTCAGCGAGCACGAACGTGAACTGGCGCGTTCGCTGGGGCGCCGCGTCGCGACGATCGCGGTGCGCCTCGGGGAACCCGCATGAACTGGCGAACGCTGGGTGTGGCAGCCTGGATCGGACTGATCGTCTTGCACCTTGCCTGGAGTCTCTGGCTGGCACCGCCGACCGGCTCGATCTGGCCGGGACTGATTTTCGCACTGACACCACTGCTGCTGGCGGCGCTGGCATTGCGACAAAGTTTACAACGCGCATTATTGTGGGTCGGCGTGCTCAGCCTGTTCTATTTCAGTCACGGCGTCGCGCTGGCCTGGAGTGAACCGCGGGCTCGCGCCCCAGCCGTGCTTGAAGTCGCCCTGTGCCTGCTGCTGATCGGAGCGCTCGGCTGGCAATCGCGTCACTACCAGCGCGCACCGCGCCCGGGTTCGTAGCGAGGCTCGACGACAGCGGAAGACCGCACGCACCCGTGCGTCGGCACTCGGCTAGACTCGAAGCCGATTCCCGAATGAAGATCCCGATGTCCTTCATCCAGCGTGCCCCGGAACTGGCCAACCAATACACGGAAGATCGCGTCCTGCGCTCGTACCTCCGTCGCGTTCTGCCGCCGGCAATGCGCTCGGTCATCGATGCGGAACTGGACATGCTCGGCGACCACGCCGCTGCCGCGTGGATCTCACGCCTCAATCGTCCGCGCAGCGAGCCGACGTTGACGCGCTTTGACCCCTGGGGCGAACGCATTGACCGCGTCGAGGTGACAGCCGCATGGAAGGAGTCGCGCGAGCTTTCAGCGCGCTTCGGTCTCGTCGCGAGTGGCCACGAAACGCGCTGGGGCGCGCAAGCCCGCATTCACCAGTTCGCCCTGGTCTATCTGCACCACGTCGCCAGCGCGTTCTTCACCTGCCCGCTGGCCATGACCGACGGCGCGGCGACGTGTATCCAGGCGGCGCAGAATGCACGCCTGATCGATCGCGCGCTGCCCCACTACCTGAGTCGCGATCCTGCGCAATTCTGGATTTCTGGACAATGGATGACCGAGACTACCGGCGGCTCGGATGTCGCGGGCACGGAAACGGTTGCGCGCACCGACGAGAATGGACGCTGGCGGCTGCATGGGCGCAAATGGTTTACCTCAGCGGTACACGCCGACACCGCGCTCGCGCTGGCGCGGCCTGAAGGCGCCGGTACCGGAGCCGGTTCGCTGGCGCTGTTCTATCTCGAACCGCGCCGCCCTGATGGCCGCTGGCGCAACCTGACGGTCGAGCGCCTGAAAGACAAACTCGGCACGCGCGAGCTGCCGACTGCCGAAGTGGAATTGCACGGCGCGCCCGCCGAACTGGTCGGCGAACTCAAGCAGGGTGTGCGCACGATCGCGCCCATGCTCAACGTGACGCGAACCTGGAATTCGATCTGCGCGATCGCCCAGATGCGACGCGGGATTGCGCTCGCGCGCGACTACGCCAATCGACGAGTCGTGTCAGGGCGGCCGCTGGCCGAGCAACCCCTGCACCTGCACACGCTGGCCGGCCTGCAGGCGGAATTCGAAGCTGCCTTTCATTTGGCCTTCTATGTGGCCGAGTTGCTCGGTCGGGTGCAAGCCGGTGAAGGCGATCAGACCCACGCCAATCTGCTCCGCCTGCTGACCCCGATGACCAAACTCTGGACGGCCAAGCTCGCCGTGACGATCAGCTCCGAAGTGCTTGAGAGCTTTGGCGGAGCCGGCTACATCGAGGATACGGGCCTGCCGGAGCTGCTGCGCGATGCGCAGGTCTTGCCGATCTGGGAAGGGACCAGCAACGTGCTGGGACTCGATTTCCTGCGTGCGATGAAAGGCGCCGGCGGAATCGCCAGCCTGTTGAGCGCGCAACGGTCGCTGCTGGCCCAGGTCGATAGCGCGGAACTGAGTCTGGCGACACGCGCGGTGCGCGAATCGACGACGCAGGTCACCGAATGGCTGCGCATCGCCACATCGGACGCCGGCCAGCTCGCGAGTGGCGCGCGCGATTTCACGATCAGTCTGGCGCGCTGCTTTGCCGCGAGCCTGCTGCTGCGGCATGCCGCCTGGTCGCGCTCAGCGGAAAACGATCCACGTCCCGCGGCAGCGGCGCGGCGCTTCATCGCACACGGACTGGTTCAGTTCGACGCCAGCACGACCGATGACGCGCGCATGCTCGGGACCGACGTGCACATCTGATCGGCCGGTCTGGATTGATCCGATTTCCTGCGAAACCCCGGATTGTGGCCGCGCAATGCGTCGCCGCACGGCCCGCGCGACGGCACGGACCTTCACGTGTTGTAAGCTTTGCCCCCTCGCGCCCGATCCGAATTCGCAGAACCGGAACCTGCCACCATGCAAGAACTCACCATCGTCACCACCGGCGGCACCATCGACAAAGTGTATTTCGATGACAAGTCGGAGTACCAGATCGGCGCCCCGCAGATCGGCGAGATCCTGCGTCAGCTCGGCGTGGCTTTCGCCTTCGAGGTCATTCCGATCCTGCGCAAGGACAGCCTGCACATCACCCCCGAGGACCGCGACCTGATCCGTCGCACGATCGCGCAACAGCCGCATCGGCATGTTCTGGTGACGCATGGCACCGATACCATGGTCGAGACCGCTCATGAACTGCTGTCGATCCCGGACAGGGTCATCGTGCTTACTGGCGCACTGAACCCGGCCCGTTTCCAGGGTTCCGATGCGGTGTTCAACATTGGTTGCGCGGTGGGCGCGCTGCAGGCGCTGCCGAATGGCGTCTACGTCGCGATGAACGGGCGCGTCTGGGATCCCCAACGCGTGCGCAAGAACCGGGCCGAGAACCGCTTCGAACCGGTATAGACCTGCGCATTCTGGATTAGTATCCCGTCACCGGAGGCCGCTGTCGGCCGCGTGGAACATTTGCCGCGTCCAGCGACGCGTGCCTTTATGGAATAGTGAAAACGGTGGCGCCAATGAAACTGGTGGACACGGACTGTCCTCACTCTGGCAGTCGCGATGGCCATTGGCGGCGGACTGTTCGCGTACCGGCATCGGCGTTGCCGTTTTGAGGACCTGCGCGGCGCGCGCTACTGGAGAACCGCGGAATAGGTCGCCGGGCAACGCCTGACTAGCGGACAAATGGAAAACGCAGCAAGCGAGATTGCTACTCCGTCGCTCGCGTTTGACGGCGCCGAGGCGTGCCCCGTTTGAGCATCACCAACAGCGTGTCGTATGTGCGCTGCGATGCGGCGCAAAAGGACGCGGACGCGGTTTGGTTTGTGGAAATCCACGATCCGGCTTTCGCCGCGCGCATCGCCTTGCACGAACTCGGGTGGGACGCCAACGGTGGCGTGTTGTGGGTTCACCGCGGCATTGAGCCCTCCGCTCTCGCGGCCGCTCGCGTTGCACTTCTGCACTTGGCGGAGCGACGCAATTATCTGCAGGAATCGAGGCAGCGTTTTGCCAATCTGCGCCCGGAATGGTTTCCGATCGACGCAGGGAGCCAGCAACGAATGCTCGGTTGGTACGCCGGAAGGCTACTGTTCGATGGCGGCGGCGGCGGGCACTACTATTGGATATCGAGCAGGCTCTGATCCGCTGCAGGGCTGTAGAGACCAACGATCGTATTCCGACGGAGGCGCACGATGGCCATTCGAGTGGTGCAATTGGGTAGCGCGCGCGTTGCTGGTGAAGGGATCCGCATTGGTACCGTCCGGCGGCCGCCACGCGGGGTACCCAAGTCCGACTACGCGACGCGCGATTGGTACGACGTGTGGCTGCCCAATCTCGCGCCAAGTCTGGAAACCATGAAGCTCGGGCAGCAAGTGCTTACGGATCAGCAGTGGTCCGCATTCGCGCGCAGGTATCGCAGCGAGATGGCCATGCCGGAGCATCGACACACGATTCAGCTGCTGGCGACGATGTCGCATCAGTGTGACTTTGCGGTGGGTTGCTACTGCGCTGACGAAGCTCGCTGCCACCGGTCGCTGCTGCGTGCTCTGCTGCTCGAAATGGGCGCCTTGTTCGCTTAGCAGCATTGCGCGCTCGCCGGCATCCGCCGCGTCGATGCGACCGCCGACACTCGCGCCGCACATTCACAAGGCCCCGCAAGTCATCGCGCATCGCTGCAGCGACATGCGCCGGCCGCAACGAAAAAGAGCCCCCGCCCGACTGTCGCCCGACGGAGGCCCTCCTCCCCGTTACCCGGTATTGCAACGATCACAACTGACCACATTCAGCATCGGGAAACCGGGGGCCATTGAATCCCGAAGGAATCAATGGCCCCGGCAGCCTCCCCGCAGAGGTAGGGGGTCGGCATCGGCGTCGAACAGGAATAGGAGTCGACACCGCGACGACATGTGCTTCGTTGACGAATCGCTTCGCGCCGGAGGAACCGCAGGCCTCCGTGGAAGATCGAGAAATTCTGGATTTTGCTTTGTGCAGAATACAACCGGCGGACGGGTGTCCGCCGGTTGTGCTGTTGCTTAGAGCGTAATGCTCCAGTCGTCGATGTAGCCGGTATCCGACGAATACGCGTCGGTCACCTTGAGCTGCCAGGTGCCATTGCGCGGCGAGCCCGATGCGTTGACCGAGTAGGTCGCATGCACGTCGTCGGCACTGTCGCTGCTGCTGGTGCTCTTCAGGCGCGTGGTCGTGCCGTTCGGCGCGATCAGATCGATCTGAAGATCACCACGCCAGGTGTGCACAATGTTCACCGTGACACTGGTCGTTGCGCTGGCATTGCCGGTCTGGCCGCTCACCGCAATCGAACTGGTCACATTACCCGGATCGGGAATGTTGAAGTTCGTCGTGTTGGTGAAGGTACCGCCCGGAACTCCACCGGTGGTGTAGCTACCGGTCAGGCTGACGCCACTGAATGCGGCGTAGGCGCGAAGCTTGACGTAGTAGGTCCCGGCCTGCGCTGTGGTGATCGTGCAGGTTTCGGCATTGCCGCTGAGATACGGGCGGCAATCGTAGACACCCGTGGTCGGTGCCGAACCGAACTTGACGTACATGTCAGCGTCGCCAGTGCCGCCGCTGCTGACGAACTTCAGATTGGTCGCGCCAGCTGGCACGTTCATCGTGAAAGTCAGTTCGGTATTGATGGCAGCCGACAGGCCAGTCTTCGCAACGCCGTTGGTCAATACCGTTCCACCCACCGTGCCGACCGTCACCGATTGCGTCTTGGTGTTGGTTGCACCGCCGTTGTCGGTCACCGTCAATGTCACGGTGTACGTACCCGCTGCGGCGTAGGTGTGACTCGGGCTGGCGGTGGTCGACGTGGTGCTGTCGCCGAAGTTCCACGAACGCGAGGCGATGGTGCCGTCGCTATCCGTTGAGCTGTCGGTGAAAGTCGCGACCAGGCCGCTCGTGGTAGCCGTAAAATTGGCCACTGGAGCGGCATTGCCGCCGCCGGTCACTGCGTCGAGGGTCTTCTTCGCATCGATAATGCCAGCGCCGCAACCACCCGAGCAGGTGCCCGGCAAGGCTTTGGCATTGTTCTTCATCAAGGTCTCGATCTGATCCGGCGTCAGCGCGGCATTCTTCGAGAGCATGAGGGCAGCCAGCGCGGCAACGTGCGGCGTCGCCATCGAAGTGCCGGCGTAGAACGCATAGCTTTCCGCGCCCTGCGTCGTGGTACCGGCATTGAGGGTCGACAGGATGTCGCCCGCTCCGCCCGAACCGTCACCGCCCGGTGCCGAAACGTCGATCAGCGCACCGTAGTTCGAATAACTGGCGCGACTGCCGGCCTTCGTGGTGGCGGCGATCGAGATGACGCCGGCGCAGTTGCCGGGATCGAAGCCGGACACATTGGCGTTGTCGTTGCCGGCAGCAATCGCCAGCACCGTGCCGCGCGAACGGGCCGAATTGATCGCGCTCTGCTCGGTCGAGCTGCACGCACCGGAACCGCCGAGGCTCAGGTTGATGACTTTCGCCGGCGTGGCGTTTGCGGGAACACCGCTGACCGTCCCGCCCGAAGCCCAGATCATCGCGTCGGCGATGTCGGCGATCGAACCACCGCAATGGCCGAGCACGCGCACAGGTTGCACTTTGGCATTGTACGCAATGCTCGCAACGCCCTTGCTGTTGTTGGTGATCGCGGCGATCGTGCCGGCGACGTGCGTGCCGTGCCAGCTGGAATTCGACGCATAGCTGCCGGAGTAGCACTGATTGGCAGTGACCCAGTCGCCCTGATCGTTCGGGTTGTTGTCGCGAGCGTTGCCATCACCAGCGGTGGTGGCATCGCTGATGAAGTCGTATCCCGCCACGGTCTGGCCAGACAGTTCGCTGTGCGGCGTGATGCCCGTGTCGATCACCGCGACGACGACGCCACTGCCAGTCGAGACATCCCATGCCGTGACCTGGTTCATGCCGCCGACGGCGTTGAACAGATCCCATTGTTCGGAGTAGCGCGTATCGTTCGGCACGAAAAACGCGTGCACGCGATGGTTCGGCTCCACCTTGCTGACATTCGCATTTTTCGCAAATGAGACCATCAAGGCGTCGGAGCCGGCCGTGTCCAGAGTTCCCTTGACCAGACGCACCAGGTGACCACCGGTCGCCAGCTCGCGGTCATAGGAGAGCTCGACACCGATTTCCTTACCGACCCGGGTCAGATCCTGAGCGATCAGCTGCGTCGACAGTGCCTTGTCGCCTTCTGCGACCTCGGCTTTCGACTCTTGTCCGTTGTAGTACACGATGAAACTGTTGAACTGCTCGCCACGCGCGCCCATGTTGAAATTGACGCGATTTGAATATGTGACCCGATCGGCTGCTGAAATCCCCATGCCGAAGGCCGGGATTGCTGCACCAAGGGAACCTACCAACGCGAGCGCCAAGGCGCTGCGACGTGCGACTGCAAGTGATACGAGATTCACGCGTACTACCCCCACCGGAAAAGTTGAAATGTTCAATCGCGTCTTTGCGCGACTGCGCGAACTTTCTCCAGACCCCCTGCAGCCCACGTCCACCGGCTCCGCCTCCCCTCTCCAGTTGCCGGGGCGTCGCAGGTCTTGCTGTGGTTCGACCAACGGCACCTCGGCAAGGTGCCCAAACTTCGGCCGAGCAGGGCGCGAATCGGGCCAAGTCCAAATCCCAAAACGCGCGGCAAGCTAGCGCGGCAGGCGAGATGCGTCAAGCGTTTTCGCCGCCTAAGTTATTGATCTTGCAGTAATAATATCGCACTGCAACATTTATGTCCGGACAAATAAGCAGATCTACGAAGCGGTTCGGATGTTGCGCAAAGCGTGACCAGTATTGCCTTGCAGCCCGGTCGGTACCTGCCAAATGGCATAGACGAAATTTGTCACTTATCGACGTGAAGACGCATGAAATCTTCACAATCGATACGCCGGCGCACCCGACCCGCCCGGCCCCTTCCGCGCGATTCAGCGGAACGGGCGGGAGCCCCTGGCGGCGTGCGGAACGTGACGCCTATCGCATCATCCGCACCTGGCGGGGACGCCGGGCATAGGCAATCAGGAACAGAAGGAGCAACACCGGCACCGCCCAGACTCCCAGCTTGATAAAGCGGTGGGTGGCGTTCCAGGTGTTTTCGAACAGCAGACTGGTCGCGACGTCCGGATCCTGGGAAATGCGTTCAAAACCGGGAGAGAACGCGGCCTCGGCCGCATCGAGCCCGATTCGGTGGAGCAATGGCACGGCGCCGTCCAGCACTTCACCGACCACCACAAAGGCCATTACCAGCGGCGCTTCGCGGGAAATCGACCGGCGGATCGGCGCTCCGGCACCCGGCAGATCACCGACCGAGCCCCACACCGTCAACTCCCACAGCAGCACCAGCGCCAACAGAAGCCCCAGCAAATAGTGCAAATTCTTTTTCACGACTTTCTCCACATCGTAGGCATCTGGACATTGGACACGGGCTGGAACCGGCCTGGAAGGCGCGACCAGTCTCCGAATCCTGCACATATCGCAGGGTATACCGGTGTCCGCTTCCAGCAAACTGTGAGGCTGCGCACGCCTGCGCCGGCCGTGCTGCGCCATGCTGCCGACAAGGGCGCATACTTCAGTTGCGCCACGCCGGAGGTCTGGGTCGGGCATGAGTACACAGGGCAGCACACATGGCGACACCGCGACGCGTGAGCAATTGCGCGAGCGTTGCCTGGCTCTGGTGCGCCGCTGGCAGCCCTTGGCGCAAGGCGGCTGGGACCGCAGCGCCGCGCGTCAGCTGGCCGAAGAAGTCGACCAGGTCGCCGAGACCAGCGAGCGGCTGGGACTGGATGCGCTGAACGGCGACGCTCTCGAGCTCGCAGCCTATCTCTGTTCGTTCATTGATGATGCGCTGTTGCCCAGCACGCGCGATCTGGAGCGATTGGCTACGATGGTGCAGACGCTGGGGGCCGACCTCAGCCAGATGTCGGCCACCGAAACAGCCGCCGTGCACACCTTGCCGAGCGCGCGCATCAGCGGGGAAATTCCCGTGGTCAGGCCGCGTGCTCCAGCCAACATCGCTGCAACTCTCGCTCCCGCCCCACCGAGCGCCCACGAACGGCCTGCAAGCGCCGTGGCACGCGACGGCGCATCGGCAGCCGCGCTGGAGGGGCCGACAGATGTTGGGTCCTTTGCCGATGCCGAACCGCCGGTCGGGTCGCAGCCGGCCACGCCATTCTCATTCCTGACATCGCCGGCGATGCCCGTCGAGGTGGCTACTGCCAGCGCAGTACCTGTCAGCCCACCGGCAACCGCAGTGGCCGAATCGCAGCTGCGGCTGCCCCGCGCCATTGCCCTGCTCGGTGTCGATGACGTCATCGCGCCCGGCTTGATCAGCGCGCTTCGCGAACGCGGCTACGATGCCCGCGCGCACGCCGAACCCGAAGAACTGCTCGCTTTCCTGGGCCGTGCGATTCCGGGCGCTCTGCTGATCGATGCGCGCAAGTTGCGGGTTTTGAGCCGCATCCGCGCCATGCACGAGAAGCTTGCCGCGGACGGCGAGGCTGTGCCGAGTCTGGTCGTCATGTCGCCGGACGGTGACCTGGGACACCGGCTGCTCGCGATGCGAGCCGGTGCTTCCGCCTTCTTCGCGGCGCCCGTCGACAGCCTGCGCATTCTCGCCAAACTGGACGAGCTGCTTGCCCACACTGCTGCACCGGCCTGGCGTGTCCTGCTGGTTGATCCCGATCGCAATCACGCCATCGAAGCCGCGCGCGCGCTGGTCGAGCGTGGAATGACCGCGCGCATTGTGGCAAATGGCCAAGGTACACTCGCTGCGCTGGCGGAATTCCGCCCCGATGTGGTTGTGGTCGACTGTGCGCTGCCGGATGTGCGCGGCATTGAACTGACCCAGATGATCCGTCAGCTGCCTGAATATGCGGCAGTGCCCATCATTCTCGCGGCAGATGCGGCGGACGTGAACCAGCGCTTCGATGCGATCGCCGCTGGCGGTGACGAGTTCCTGGTCAAGCCGCTCAAGACGCGCCATCTGCTCAGCGCGGTTACCTCCCGCGTGCGTCGTTCGCACTGGTTGCGCGAAGTTATTGGCAATCCCGACGGTCGCGATCATCGCACCGGGTTGTATTCACGAGGCGTATTGATCGAACGCTTGTCCGCCGCTCTGGGCGATCGATCCGCGGCCCTGCTGATGATTTGCGTCGATCGCGCTCCCGAGCTGCGCGAAAAGATCGGCATCGCCGGCCTGGCCGCACTCGACTCGCACGTAGGAAATCTCCTGCGCTCGCAGCTCGACGAACTCGACCTTCCGGCACAATATCGCGATTTCCACTATTTCGTGTTGCTGCATCGGCGCTCGCGCAGCGATATCACGGCGGCTGCGGAAGGCATGCGCTACACGCTGGCCACGCAGCCGTGGACCTACCAGGGCCAGTCCTACACCATGAGCGCGAGCATCGGCATGGCGATGCTCGGCGGCGAGCATCCAAGCGTGGACGCGGTCGTGACGAACGCCGAAGCCGCTCAGCTGGCTGCTGCACACCTAGGCGGCAATCGTGTGCTCTGGTTCGAAGCCAAGGAAGCGGCCCTGCTGCCGCCGGATCCGTTGCTCGCGGTACGTGCGGTATTGAGCCGTCCGCTGACGCCGGAACAGACCCAGTTCGAGTTCCAGCCGATCGTGCCACTGGCCGGCAAGCTCACCGGTCAATTCGAGCTCGGTTTCAAAGTTCGCAGCACCCAGCATGCCGGCGTCGCCGTCGCCTACGCGGACCTGGCACCGGTCGCCGCGGAATGCGGTCAATTGCCGATGCTCGACCGCTGGCTGCTCGAGCGCTCGCTGGTGGTGCGTGAAGAACAACTCAAGCGAGGACGACAGCTGCGTCTGTTCGTGCCGCAATCGGTCGCGAGTCTGCTCGACCCTGACATTCCCTACTGGCTGGCGCGCGAACTCAAGGAGCGCCACTTGTCGGGAACCGGGCTGACCCTGGAATTGCCGTGCTCGGAATTGATCGATGCCGGCGCACGCGCCGCGGAGCGGTTGAAATTCCTGCATCAGAACGGCGTGCGTGTGTGCCTCGTCGACTTCGGTCGTGACTGGGCTGCCGTGCACGCGCTGAAAAACCTGACGATCGACTTCGTGCGCCTGTCCCCGGCGCTGGTGGAGGAACTTGGCAGTGCAAAGTCGATCAGCGACACACTGCTGGCACTGGTGCGCAAGGCGCATTCGGTCGGCTGTGCCGTGATCGCTCCCAATGTGGACTCGATCAATCGCGCCCATCTGCTGCTGCGACTCGGCGTCGACTATGGCATCGGCCCCGCATTCGCACGCGCCCAGGCGAATCCTGAATTCGATTTCGGCCGACCGCTCTGGTAAACAAGTTCAAAAAGCAATTCTGCAGAATGCATCCGGCATACACGTAGAAGGGGCCGGCTTCAGAGCATGCCGGTTTCGAGCTTCGCCACGTCGGACATCATGCTGTGGTTCCACGGCGGATCGAAGGTCAGCTCCACGTCGGCTTCGACGATCGTCGGCACCGCTTCGAGCTTGGTGCGCACGTCTTCCACGAGAATGTCGCCCATCCCGCAACCAGGTGCCGTGAGTGTCATCTTGACGTTCACCTGCCGCTCGCCGTCGTCGCGCCGCTGCACCGCACATTCGTAGACCAGACCGAGGTCGACAATGTTGACCGGGATTTCGGGGTCAAAGCAGGTACGGAGTTGCTGCCATAGCAACTTCTCCACATCCGCGTCGCTGGCTCCCTCATCCAGTTGCAGCGGTGTCGGCGGCTCCTTGCCGATTGCGTCGGCGTCGGCGCCCGCAATGCGGAACAGGTTACCGTCGACATAGACAGTAAAACTGCCGCCCAATGCCTGCGTGATATAGCCGATCTGCCCGGCTGGCAGGGTGACGACCTGACCCTGAGGCACCATGACTGCTTCACAGTCGCGCTCCAGCTTGATCGGTTCTGAACTTGCGCTGTAACCCGCCATGAGTGTCTTGGCTTCGTCCTTGCAGTGAGCGTGTATCGGGGGCCGTATTATGCGGCCAGTCCGGGAGCTGTGCTCACTCGCCTAACTGGGGAAGGTTGACAGCAATGCAAGGGGGGACGCCAGTTTGGCGCTGGACCTGCGCGATCGCGTTGTCGATGGCATCGGCCGCAGCGCTGGCCCTGAATCCCGCCGCACGCTTCCATGACTACGTGCTCGACAGCTGGAGCATCGAACACGGCCTGCCGCAAATATCGGTGCTGAGCATTACCCAGGATCCGTCCGGATACCTTTGGATAGGCACGCAGAACGGCATCGCGCGCTTCGATGGCCTGCGCTTCACGGTGTATGACCGGGACAGTACCGGGGTCGACACCACGATGGCCTCCAGCGCACTCGCCGATCGCGCCGGCAACCTGTGGTTTGGAACCTCGCGTGGCGCGTTGCGCTACAGCGAAGGGCGATTCCAGGAGCTGTCCGCCGGCGCCGAAGCAACCGCCGTGCTTGCCCTGGCCCAGGACGATCGGGGCCAGGTGCTGTTCGCAACGCCACGCGGCGTGCTCGCGGATGCTGATGGCGCATTGCGTCCCAAATACCTCGCAGGTCAGTCCACGTACAGTCTGCTCGTCGACCAGGGTCGACTCTGGGTCGGTGGCGAAGGTCGCCTGTGGCGTATTGAAGGCAGCCAAGTAGAAACCTATACATTGCCCGACCCGCACCTGCGCGTTTCGCACCTGGTCCGGCAACGCGACACGCTCTGGCTCGGAACCAGCGCCGGACTCTATCGCTTCGATGGCGGACATATCAGTTCAGCGGGACTGGATGCGGAATTTGCGCAAATCGGCATCGAGAGTCTCGGACAGGACCACGATGGAAACCTGTGGATCGGCTCCGTGCCCCGCTTGCTGCGGCGGCGACCGGATGGCGCTGTGGAGGTCGTCGCGGCCGAGGACTTCGTCCACGAGCCGTGGATCCATGCGATTTTCGAAGATCGCGAAGGCAACCTCTGGCTGGGCAGCCATACGGAAAGCCTGTTCCGCCTGTGGAATGGCTGGGCGCACCGGATCGATGCGCGCGACGGTCTGAGCAACCCCTTTATCTGGAGCCTGACCCGCGACCCGCACGGCGATATCGTGCTCGGCACGAATGCCGGTGTGGTCGTGCGGCACGGCGACCGGATGTCGGAGCTGGTTCCGGCCAATGCGCTGCCGAATCCGTCTGCCTACGAATTGCACTACGCAAAGAATGGTTCATTGTGGATTGGTACACGCGGCGGCCTGGCGATCTGGCATGACGGAGCGATCCACACGCCGGCCGCGCTCGCCCCCCTCAACGGGCAGCAGATCAACGTGCTCATCGAGCGAGCGCCAGACGACTGGTGGATCGGTGGCATGGCTGGCTTGTACCGCTATCGCCAAGGCCAACTGCAACAGATCGTGCTCGGCACTGGTAGTCCGCTGAATCGCGTTCGCAGCATCTACAGCTCGGCGGCTGACGAGATCCTGGTGGGTACCGAAGGTGGCGTGCGTCGAGTGCGCGACGGTGTGGTCGACGTGCCGGATTGGGCACAACCGCTGGAGCAGCGTTTCGTCGCGCGCATCATCCAGGTGCGGCCCGGTCTGATCGCTGTGGGCACACTCGATGCGGGGCTCGGTTTTGTCAGCGGAAATTCCCTGCTCCTGCTCGGCAGCGCGGATGGATTGCCGACGACCAACAGCTGGACCCTGGATGTCCTCGATGACAACCTCTACGTCGGCACCATCATCGGCGTGTATCGCCTGCCGCTGGACCGCCTGCCCGATCCGGAACGCGGCATTGTTCACAAAATACAACCAGAAGTCGTGCTCAGTTCGAGTGGACGCGAGCGCGGCAGCCAGATTGCACGCTGCTGCAACGGCGGAGCCGCGTCGCGCAGCCTGATCGACGGCGACGGCATCTGGTACGCATCGATCGTCGGCGCGCTGCGCCTGGACACCCATGCGATCGTGCCGCCACCGTTGCCACCGCAGGTCGTCGTCGAAGCGCTCTATCACGAGGGAAAAGCCTTTGACGCAGGCCAGACGATCGAGCTGACGGAGGGACGTCGCGATGTCGAGATCCAGTTCACCGGCCTTGCCTTCCGCGATCCGCGCAACCTGCGCTTTCGCTATCGCCTCGATGGCTACGACCAGGACTGGCGCGATGCCGACACGCGACGTTCGGCTTTTTATACCAATCTACAACCCGGCAATTATCGATTCCACGTCCAGGCCAGCCTCAGCGAACGAACCCGCAGCTCCGGCGACAGCACCCTGCAGTTCAGGATCGCACCGCGATGGCACGAGCGCGCCACGGTGCGCATCGCCGCGCTCGCCGGACTGCTGGCCCTGCTCGGTATCCTCTTGCAGCGGCGCACCCGTCGCTATCGCATGCGCCAGGAGCAACTGGAATTCGCGATCGCCGAACGAACTGCGGAGCTGGCGCGCAGCAACGACCGACTGCGCGAAGCCAATCGCGCGCTGTCGATCGAGAGCCAGACCGACGCCCTGACCGGCCTGTACAACCGGCGCTCGATGCTCGGTCGCCTGCACCCTGCCCTGCAGACCAAGCGACGCGACACCTCCGCATTGCTGCTGCTCGACCTGGACAATTTCAAGCGCATCAATGATCGCCACGGACACGGCGTCGGCGACCGTGTGCTGGTCCAGCTGGCGCGTCTGCTCAGCGCCGCCGCGCGCGAGAACGATCACGTCGCGCGCTGGGGCGGCGAGGAATTCCTGATCGCACTATCCGATGTCGATGCGCAGGCGGCGCTGGATATTGCCGAGCGCTTGCGCGATACGATCGCCGCTCACCATTTCGACGATGGCCAAAATACGCGTCTGGCGGTGACCTGTTCGATCGGCTTCGCGCTGCATCCTGTGCTGGTCGGCAGCGGTGGCGATTGGCACACCACGCTGGAAATTGCCGACTCCGCGCTTTACCGCATCAAGCGGGAAGGTCGTAACGGCTGCATGGGTTTGGTCGCCGGACCGGGCGCCAGACCCGAGTTGTTCGACCAGCACCTGACCGGTCGTATCGAAGCACTGGTCGACATCGGCGCGCTGCGCTGGTTCGGTACGGTGCATGCGCCGCGCCGCAGCAACGTGACGCCGTTTCCCGGAAGCTCCGCCTGACGTTGTCCACAACTCTGCGTTGTTGCCAAATACGCTTACTGAACATCGATCAATGCGTGCCGGGCCTTTCACCCGGGTCTTCCCAAACGATGGACTCCTGCACGCTGCGCCGCGCGCGTCGCACACACAGTCCAGGCAGGCATTGTCGACCAGGCGCGTGGCAGCACAAAGTCCCAACCTGTCCGATGTGGACTCGTCAGGGCTGCTTGTCACCGCCAGCACCGAGCACCTGTACGCGCACCGCAGCGGTATGTGCGACGCCGACGGAGCCGTACATCAGCTCGGCACGTGCCGGCAGAGCAAGAAAATCGCCACGATGCACCGCCCGTGCGTAGTAGTAGATGTCGTGGCTGCCCGGCGGCAACTGTTCGGCGTAGAAACGCGCTTCGGTATCGACGAGCTGCTTCGTCTGGAACCACGGCGAACCAGTATCGGCGCCGCGCAGTTCAATGCCGGCCACACGCTCGATGTCCAGGTCTTCGCTGCGCAGGCCGCCCGGAATCGAGTCAACTACCGCAACGTGATGGCGCCATGCGCCGGCACCTATGCGTAAATGTACACGTATCCAATCACCCGCGCGCGGTGGGGATTCCGCGATAGCGACCCAGCGACGATCGCGCATCACCGAATAGTCGCGGACGATCGACAAGCCGACGCCTCGGGCGGCGCTGCGGCGCTGATCGATGCGATAGCTGAGTTCGGCGACCACGCCGAGTTGCTGGTCTTGCGCGTCAGTCTTGATGCGAACTTCACGCAGGGCAGGGGCGACCGGCATGCTCCATTCCGCATGTTCGTCGCTCGCTGCCAGTTGTAAGGTTTGCACGCGGGCCGCAACGTCAATGTCGATGCTCGCCGCTTTCCCTGACGCAAGCGTTTTCGGCAGTGACAGCAATGCCATGAGGCATTGCGCGCTTGCCTGAGTGTCGGCGGTGTCAGCACCCCCCGCATAAAGGTCGACAAGACCTCGGCGCCATTCGTCGATCACCGCACCGTCAGTTTGGGTCCGATTCAAGGTATCGATCAGCGTACATTGATCGCGCAGATTCGACCCCATGACCGCCGATCGATCCGCGGGCGAATTCAAACCGCGTCTGGCCGCGCGCAATGGCACCGCCTCGCGCAATTGTGCGAGTCGCGCCGCGAACACCGCGAAACGATCGCGGTGTGCACTCGCCGCCAGCAGCAGGCGACTGCGCGCGTACCAATCCAGCAGATCCCAGCGCTCGAAGGTTTCGCGGATCAGCGCGTCATGGTCTTCATCGGCGGCGAGCACGCTAAGCGCGGCGCTATTTGCGATCCAATCGCGCCGATCCACCTGAGTCGCGTCGGCGGGTCGTTTTTCCTGTGTCTGCAGATAAGTCTTCAGCGCGCTGTTTGTCGAGTCGACGGTTGTTTCCGTCGATGAGTATCCCCAATCGTGCAAGGTCTGCAATGCCTGCAGCGTGTACGCCGTCAGCAGCGGACTGCCACGCTCCCGCGACCGCCATCCGTCGCTGCCGAAAAAGCGGAATAGACCTTCTTCCTGGAATGCCGGCGCGCCGGCCAAGGTGTCGGCGATCAGCGTCTGCGCGTCGGGCCACAGTCTGCCCGCTTTGCCGAGGCGCAATGCGGCCGCTGCACCGACGGCGCGACTCAGCTGTTGTTCCCAGCACCGATGTTGATAGTCGCGCAGGGAAACGATCCACGCCTCGATCAAACCGTCAAGTTCACGGCGCACATCGATGCGCAGGCTGGCCTGGTCCGCACCTTTCGGCAATTCTGGCAAATGCAGCATTGTTCCATCTGGACCAATCCAGCCGGCCAAGATCACTCTTTCGCGGCCGACCGAGCTGGCAACAGCAACTTTGCCAATGATTGCGTCGGAGTCTGTGCCGGCGCTTGCGCTGCCCGACACGTCAATCGTCCCTTCGTTCTGCGGATGTACTTGCGCAAGCACGCGCAACTCGCGTTCGGCGCCAACCGTGGCGGTGGTGGACTGCGAAAACCCGCTACCCGCACCATCCGCTTTCAGCGTGGCCGCGATCGAGCGTGGTCGCGGCGTGTGGTTGCGCGCACCGATCGCGATGTCGCTGAGATCACCCGGAAACAAGCGTACGGGTAATTCCGTGCGCACTTCGATCGGCAGGCTGCTGCTCAGGCTGGCCTGGTCGAGATGAAATTCGCCGGCGCCTGCGCTCGACCACGCGAAGATTTTCCAGCGCGTCAAATTGTCCGGCAACGCAACGTGGACAATGTGCTCGGCGCCCGGTGCAATCGTCAGCGCGGGCGCCCAGTAGGCCGTGTCGGCGAAATGCGAGCGCCCGACCGGCGCTTCCTTGCCGTTACCGGATCGGCGCTGCGGAGTACTGCGTAGCGCAGGACCGGGATAGAACAAGTCCACCGCGCGGATGCGGGAGCCCGTCACGACGATGGTCTCCAGCTTGTCGTTGCCATGCGACGCAGAACCCGCCGCGAGCGCCTGTCGGTGCATCGCCAACGCTTCGGCCGGTATGTGCTGATCCCATTCAATCAGTGCTCCCCAAATCGGCACGCTCCACGCCTTCATCGAACCCAGCCATTGCGGTGACTGCGGCTCGCGCAACGCCGCGATCTCAGGGGACAGCGCGTCGACCGCTTCGTCGACCACCGCCAACGTGACATCGAGCGATTGGTCTCCCGCATTGCGCAAACGAATGGCCGCGTCCTGACCCGGTGCCAGGTTTGCGTTCTCCACATCCATACGCAGCGGTGACAACGTCGGCGGGCTCTCGATATCGATGTCGAGCGCCGCCGTTTGGTATCGGGCATCTTGTGCAGACGCTACCGCCGCATTGCCGGGCGTCACGTTCAGAATGAGCGCGCTCAAGGTCACGCCGGGCGCCCATTCAGCCGGAAGATCGAAGGCAAACGTATGCACGCTCGAATCCACGGTCGCAATCCAGTGCTTCAACACGCGCCCATGCTGGACGGCAAAGAACACGCGCGCATGCGCGTACGGCTGATGCAGTTTGAATTGCACGGAACCATTCGCCGCCACGACGCGCTCGATGACAGCAGACTTCCTCTTGTCATCGATCGGGGCTGCGTCAGTATTGATATAGCGGTCGACGCTGGTAGCCGCCGCATCTGCGTATCTGGCGGTAAACCGGTAGAGGCCGTTCGCCGGCGCGCGGAACGCACAGCGCGTCGATACGCTTGCAGGCAAGGTACATTTCGCGAGTACAGGAGGGGTTTCTGGCTCGGCATCGTTCGCGACGTAATTGCGCTGCGGCGGCACCGCGATGATCTCCACGTCGATCGACGCCGAGCTCTCGACGCGTCTACCTTCCGCATCGATAAGAATCCCGGTCAAAGCCGGATCCGATTCGGCACTGAGGCCGTCACCGATTTTCAATCCGACAAAACGCCGGAAGCGGCTTACACGCATTTCCGCCGCAGGGCTCGTCGTCGCATTCGACGGGGAGGTGCTTACCGTCGTGATCATCTGCAGTTTGCCGAATGGAATCGGCTTCGTCGCATATTCGGAATTGTCCAGACGTGAATTGTGCAGAACAAAGCGGACCTCGCCTTTGCCGTCTGCGTCGAGATCGACGAAACGAGGTATTTCATTGGCAAAATTCTCGCCGCCATCCATCTCGCTATCGGTTTGCACAAAGTGGAAATCACCAAACTCAGGAAACGTCTCTTCGAGCCGCAAGGGCATCAGCAAGGATTGCTGTTCGGCTTTTGCCCCTGCCGCGCCGCCGCCGGAATAGAAGCCGGCCTCGATACCGAAGCTGACGGTTTCACCGTCGTACGCAAGTGCCTGACGTGGCGCGACGCTGCCCCATAGTGGACTTGCGTGATAGTTGATCACGTCGAAGCAGGCACCCGAATCCCCGCCATATCCCCTGCTTTCCTTGCTGTTGATACACCAGCGCGAATCAGGGGTTGTTGCGGGCAAGCCCACCTCGCCGATCACGCTGCCAGTCTCGTCGACCGCCGAGGTCCATTGTTTCCACTCGCCACCCAGATCGCCGGAAACGAGATGAAGGTCGATCGCCGCGCCGGTCTTCGCCATTGCCAGGCGATTGATGTGGCGTTCGCGCACCCAGAGGCGGTACTTGACGGTATCCCCAGGTCGATAGAGCGGTCGATCGGTTACACCCCACTCCAGTCGACTGCCATCCGCTGAGGAGCCGCCATGCCCCCCATAGAGCCCGTTGATCCAGTGGTCTACAGGAACTACGCTGCGTCGTTCCCCGTCGCTGGCGCGCACCATCCATAGCCCTTCTCCCGGCGTAACGGCGGTCAGGTCCAGCTCGGCCACGCCATCGTCTCCGGTGTTGCCGCTCGCCAGCACTTCGAGCGAGCTGTCTTTGCGCACCCGAAGCAATTCCACCGCGACCTTCGCGCGCGCTTCGTAGCGCGTCCAATCGCTGACCCACACGAGCAACTGTTGCGAAGACTTGATCACGGCGATGTGGAACGGCGAATTCGCCAGTTCGAATGCCTGGGAGCCGTGCCCGGTCAGTTCGCCAAAGACCAATCCGCCATTCCGACGCAGCTCGCGCGGTGGATCTTGTGGCAGCGACAGATCATGCAGTCGATTGTCGTGATGTGCCCGCACCGTCGAGGTCCTGGTTGCCAGGTCGGCTGCGCCCAGACTGTGTTGCACGAACTTCAGCGCCGGATTGTTGCGCAGATCGCCGAGCAGCGGCACATCGTCGCCAGGCTTCAGCACCAATCGGGATTTATCCAAATTTACCTTCGCAGGAAAATCCGTGCTGGTCAGATGCAGATCGCCATGATGGTCCAGCGTGCTTCCATCCGTGGAACGAAAGTCGCGATCCAACCCGATCTCGAAGTCGCGTGACGCCTGTTCGATCTCGATCAGGACGAACCAGCCCTCGCTCAACAGCACATTGTCAGCCCGCAACAGCGAAGTTGGCAGCGATTGGCTGCCTGCGCCCAGTTGCAAGCCGCGAGGCAGCCCTCGCTTCAGCTGCACCAGTGAGGCTTCATCCGGCTTGCGCGAGAGCTCCAGAGCGATCGACGCGCCCGCCGGACAGAGCAGATGATCCAAGTCGGTCGTGGGCAGCGATCTCGGCGAGACCCAGCCTGCGGAACAGAGCCAGTCGCGCAAGCGAAACGGTTCGCGCCGATAGGCTCGCAGCAGCACACGCTCCTCGATGCCCGGCAAAGGCCCCAAATGGCTGCGAAGCCCGGGCTTCACTGCTACAGCAATCATCCCACTCGTCGGCTCCGATGCATCGAATACGATGCGATACGGAACGATGGTCTCGCCGGCGACCCGATCCGGAAATCTGGATTCGGTCGCAACCAGTTGGTAGCCGACGGCATCACCAGCCTCGTTGCTGACTCGCAACACGTCGCGCAACGCATCGGCATCGACCGGGAGATTCGGCTCAACCACAATTTGCGGTTCGCCATCTTTCCATTCCGCGATGCTCGCCTCGACTTTCGGCAGCTGCGAGTCGGCGTACCGGGTTTGCGCGGCAACGGCCTCGCCGGTTTGCGTCCACAGACCTTCGCGAAGGTCGAGCCGATAGCGGGTTGCCGCATGCAACTCGGGTTTCTTGTCGTCAATCTCGCAATGCAGCGTGATGTCGTCATCCCATCTCCAATGGCAATCCGGCGCGGGATCGATCGAGATCGCGTCAACCTCCAGCGGATCCTGCCAGGTGAGCATGGGCTGGTCGAAACGGATGACGACATAGCGCGAATCGACCTCGAAACTGCTGATGCCTGCCGCGAGCCCATTAGCACAGGCGAGCAGTGCCAGCAGTGACGCAACGCACCGCGCGACTCGGATCATGACGATAAATCCCTTTTACTTATTGTGGACTATCCTGAGAAAAGCTTATGCAGCCCGCACGGAACGCAGTCCCGCCAGGCACTCGCCGAACACGCGCATGGCCGCTTCGATGTCGGCGGGCGGCAGGCTTGCATAGCCCAGCAGCAGTCCCTCGCGTAACGGAGTGCCGAGAAAGTAAGGCGCGATCGAGTAGAGCCCGAGACCGCGCTCGGCCGCCGCCGCGATCAGACGCTCGCATTGGTTGCGCGAAACGCGCGGCAGCCAGGCGACCAAGTGCATACCGGCATGCGTGTCCGCGACCTCGACCCAGTCGGCGGCGTGCTTGCGCAAACCGGCGAGCATCGCGCTGCGGCGCTGTTTCAGGGTCTTTGCCGCATCGCGCAGATGGCGCTCGAATCCTCCGTCGGCCATGAAGCGCGCCAACGCGCCTTGCTCAATGGCGGGACAACCGCGATCGCAGAACCATTTCGCCGCAACAAACGCCTGTCGCAAACCCGGCGGCATCACCATGTAACCGAGTCGCAAGGACGGAAACAGCGTTTTCGAGAAGCTGCCGATATAGATCACGCGACCGTGGTGATCGAGCGACTTCATCGCCGCCAACGGATGTGCGTCGTAACGGAATTCACCGTCGTAGTCGTCTTCGATCACCCAGCACTTCTGGCGCGCGGCGTATTCGAGCAATTCCAGACGCCGTGCGAGCGACATCACCGCACCGGCGGGAAACTGGTGCGATGGTGTCACCACGACCAGACGTGCGCCGCGTGCCGGCAGGCCTGCGACGAGCAGACCGTCGGCATCGACGGCAACTGCGTCCACCTTGGCGCCGTGCGCCTGGAACACCTGGCGCGCGCCGCGGTAGTGCGGATCCTCGAGGACCACGCTGTCGCCCGCTTCGAGCAGCACGGTTGCCGCGAGGAAAAACGCCTGCTGCGTACCTGACACGATCAGCACGTCATCCGGCGTCGCCACGATACCGCGGCGCCGGGCGAGGTAATCGCAGACCTGCGTGCGCAATGCGGACAATCCCTGCGGATCGGGATAGTCCATTTCCGCATGCGCCGCGGCCTGGGTCAGTGAACGCCGCCACGCGCTGGTCAAGGCCGGATTGGTCAGCGGTAATCCATATTGCAAATTGTAGCGAAGACCCTTGTACTGGCGGCCCGGAATGACGAGATCAAACACCTCCCGCGCGCGCTTCGCATAGCGCGCCGTGGGCCCGACCGGGGTCTGGCGCAATACCGGCGTCGCGGAGCGCTTCGCTTCGATCGCAGCCACGTAGCTGCCGGAGCCGACCTTGCCGAGCAGGAAGCCTTCCGCATGCAATTGCTCGTAGGCAGCCAACACCGTGTTGCGCGACAGCTCCAGCTCGCGGGCCAGCACGCGCGTTGCCGGCAGGCGTGCACCCGCCGCAACCCGACCCGCCAGAATCGCCGCTTTCAACGCGCGCGTGAGCTGCGCGTACAGCGGCCCGTTGTCGTCCAGTTCGAGATACATGATCGCGCTCCGATTGGCCCCGCATATCGTAGCGCAACCGGACCTTCGTTGGGACCGATTGGACTCGTAGTCTTGGCCCACTCCGCAGCAACGCGCAAGAGCGGCATCCTCGCCATGACATCGACCGATTCCATCAGCCCGCCACCGCGCGGTGCGCGCCACGAAGTACGCCGCACCCGCGAGCGGGCGCACTACGACCGCGCAACCGCGCATGCGATCCTCGACGACGGATTTCTCGCCCATGTCGGCTTCAGCGTCGACGGGCAGCCCTTCGTGGTGCCGATGCTGTATGCGCGCGACGGGGATGATCTTTTGCTGCACGGTTCGATCGCCAGCCGCCTGATGCGTCAGCTCGGCGATGGGGCACCTGCCTGCATCAGCGTCACGCATGTGGATGGCCTGGTGTTGGCGAAATCACATTTCCACCATTCAGCAAATTACCGTTCTGTGGTGTGCTTCGGGCGCGCGTCGGTGATCGATGATGCCGCACAAAAAGTCGCCGCGATGGCGCATTTCGTCGACGCCATCCTGCCCGGCCGCGCCGCCGAAGCGCGCCCTGCTGACAAGAACGAACTGGCGGCGACGCTGGTGCTGCGCTTCGTCATCGAGGATGCGAGCGCGAAAATTCGCAGCGGCGGCCCGAAGGACGATCCCGCTGACAAGGAGCTCCCGAACTGGAATGGTGTCGTTCCGATGCAGCTGGTCTATGCGCAGCCGCTCGCGGCGCCAGAAGCTCCCGCCGAATCAACGATGCCGCCGTCGATCACGCAATTGCTCAAGCACGGGCGCACGCTTCCGGCCGCATCCTGACCGGGCGCACCGGCGCGAGTCGTGACGACCGACGCGGCCGACGCTATGATCGGCCTCCGTTTCGCTCGATCCTGACTCGTGCCCAGCCCATTGAACGCCGCCAACGATCCAACCGCGCATGGTACTTGAATCCACATCGCGCGGAACTGCACTTTTTGCATTTGCGACAGCCAGCATGGTGGCGCTGGCGGCCGGCGCGGTGTGGGCGCTGATCGCACTGTGGGCCGGGCGCCCCTTGAGCACACCGGCGATCGCCGTCGCGTTCCTGGTCGGCGCCACGCTGGCGCCCCATCTGCGCTTGCGCACGGCCTGGGCGGCACCGATGGCAGCGGCTCTGACGGCATTGGCCTGCGTCTACGCCAGCTGCCTGATCGCGACCGCGGAAGTCGCGATGATGATGGGCCTGCCGCTGCGCAGCGCGCTCGGCAAGATCGGCCCGGAAATGGCGCTCGCGGTTGCCTGGTCGCGCGCCAGCACGCTCGATCTGTTGATATTCGCTGTCGCGACACTGGTCGCCGCGATCGTCGTGTGGCGCAGGCGGCGCTGACGACGGACCCGTTATCGGGAACGACCGGGCCGTTGCGCCGCGTCCTTCGCCGCCTTTCGTTCAAAACGTACGGTTTCCATGCCTCGCAAGGGACCCGAGCCTGCGCTCATGCGCCGTTCGAGGCGCGAAGGCCAGCCCAGCTTCTGATCCATCGTGCAGTCGACGCTCTCCTGGTAGGCTGAGTTGTCCACAATTTGCTGTATCAGCGGTTCGGGAGAGCCTGCCAGACGTTTGCGCATCCAGGCGCGCAGTTGCCCAGCGTCGGGCGTGGTCGTGATGCGCACGCGCAGTTCGGTCGCCCCCGCCCGGTAGTCGATCGCTGCCTGGTGATGCAGGATCTTCACCGCATCACCGACCTCGGGACTCGGGTGCGGCGTGTTCCAGTCTTCGGCGTGGCGCGTATTCAGACGCACGCCGTTGCACGCGAACAGCGGCGCGACATCGCGCAGCAGAAAGGCCGACACGCTCTCATCGCTGGCGAGCAGGCGGCAAATCGTGGTGTCCTGCAGGTCGCTGCGCGCGCAATCCGCAACCAGCGGCGCCTTCGCCGACAGTTGCCGCAACGCCTGCAGCAGCCGCTGACGAACGCCACCCGCATCCAGCAACTGGATCCCCACCGGCGACCGGCCGGGCTCGACGATCAAGGTCAGCGGAATGCTCAGGCTGACGTCGCGAAATCGTTTACCGATCGCCGCCGCATCCGCGTCGTCCGGCAACGCGGTGAAAGGAGCGAGCACTGGCTGCCAGCGAACCTGATAGGCGCCATCGCTCGGCCCCTTGCTCACGGTCAGTTCAATCTCGCCGCTCAGGCGGCTATTCATCGAATCAACCAGCGACATCGCCGAGTCGCGATTCGGCGATGTCGCGAGTCGATCGCTGTCGATCGCTGCCTCGCGCTGCCAGGTGACGTCGTAGCGTTGGGTCGTGCCGATCTTCCACTTCGTGCCGAGCTCGACGGTCTCGCCCGCGATTGGCGTCGGGTCAGCCAACAGCGGCTGCCGAGCAGCGATCGAACAAAGCAACAAAGCGAACAAACCAATACGGGACAACGTCGACCTCATTGCCATTTCCTCCGGGCCAAACCAACGCGCCGCCTCATCGCAGTACACGACCGGCGGTGATCTCGGAAAACCCGATCACACCCGATCGCACCGATCAGAGTTTTTGCCAATCCAGATCCAGCCAGACGCGAACCGGAGTCATGCCCGCCGAACCGGCGATTGCCTGTGACGGGGTCATGGGAATGCCCTGCGGCCTCGTCAGGTGCGGCTCATATGACATCGTCGGGTCCGCCTTTTCCGCGTCGACTTTCGCACCGCTGGCCTTGAGCGGATACAGGTGATCCGGCGCTTTCGCGATACGCAAACGCGCGGCGTCGACGGTCGCATAGAGCCCACGCACGTCCTGGACCTTTTTCAGATCGGGTTGCACATGCCTGCTCAACGGATCCAGGGCCAGCATGCGCAGGATCGCAATATCGCGCTCACCCGGCTCAAGCTGGACGAATTCGTCGAGCTGATACAGCTGTTTCCAGGCGCTCAGGTAGTCGCCATCGCGCGCCACGGCATCGCGCTGATGCTGAATCGCTTCGGCGTAGCGTCCCTGTTCACGGCGAAGATAACCGAGCACATAGTGAACTTGTGGTTTTTCCGGTGTCTTGCGCACCAGCTCGCTGAAGACTTGATCGGCGATGCCCTGCACCTTGTCGCCCTGAAAGACTTTCTCGCAGCCGAAACAGTGGCTTTCCAGGCGTCCAAAGCTCTGCGGCATCAACTCGAAAGCCCGCCGGTAGTGCGCTTCGGCATCGGCATAGCGGCCCTGCTTGTTCAACTCGACAGCCAGGCGCGATTGCACGCAATAGGCATCGGCGAACAAGGCCAGCGCGTCGCGATAGCGGGCCACTGCGCGCGTATGCAATCCCACCTTGCGCAGCTCGTCGGCCTCTTCACCAATACGGATCGACTTGACCGCGTTACGATAGATCGCCGCGGTAGCGGTATCGCCTGTGCTGTCCAGCAGCTCGGCCAGCACCGCGTAGACGCGCATCCGGTCCGGACTGCCCTCCTCGCCGTCTGACGGATCGATCGCCTGCGCCTGGCGCGCGAGCGTGAGCGCCTGATCCATCTTGCCGACGTCGCGCAGCGCCGTTGCCTTCCAGATCAGTGGACGTTCCTCGAACGGATCGCGGGCGAATTGCCGATCGAGCATTGCCAGGGTCTGCGCGGGATCGGCCTGCTGCAGGTACAGTGCGTACGCCGGATCAAAGCCGGGAAACGTGGCGATCACAGCGTCAAGCACGCGTACAGCGGCGGCGCGCTGACCGGTATCCGCCAGCGCCTTGGCTGCATGAAAACCGAGAGGAACGTGCGCGTCGTCGGACTGTTCCAACAGATCGGCAAGGTCACGAGCCTCCCAAGCCGACAGCTGGTCGAGCAAGGCGAGCACGTCGTGCGGTCGTCCGGCCGCGGTGTAGTTCGCGATCAGTTCGGTGGCAAGATCACTCAGCCGCGAGGCGTCCAACATCTGATCGTTGACCGCAGCCTGACTGAGCGCCAGCAGATCGCTCGACAGCAACGTCTCGATTTCCGTATAGCGCGCGAGTTTCGCCAGCTCCGCCGCATAGCCTTTCACCAGTTCCGCGCGATCGTACGATTCGCTCCATGCATTCGGACCGGAACTCGCCACGTCGCTGACTGCAGGTATCGCGCTCAGCGAGCGGGCGACCTCCGTCAGTCCACGCTCGCGCCACTCCGCGCGGTCCGTCAGTCGACCGATCTGGCCCAGTTTCAACGCCCATCGCGCCCGTGCCAGACGCGGGTATTTCGCATCGTCCAGTCGGGCCACCAGCAAGCCAGCCGCTTCGTCGATCTGGTCGGCAGCCAAAAGTCCATCAATCAGCATTGTGGAAAATCGCGCCGACGCCGCGCTTCCGCTGCCCGCACGCGCCAGCGAGGCACGTAACCGTTCCAGCATCGCGTCCTGATGTCCCAGACGCGGTGCGAGCTCGATGTAGCGGCGCCAGAGGTCGTCCGAGTCGCGCTGATGGATCGCCGCTTCGACGAAGTCGAGCAGGTTCTGCGCGTGTCCCGCGTGGTCGAGGTCGTCGAGTGTCTGGTTCAGCATGTATTCGTTGGTGCCTTCGCGCAGGCCGAGATACACGGCGACGCCATCCTTGATCCTTCCCGTCGCGATCAACGCGCGGAAATATTCGCGCTTTGCGTTGATGAAATCCGATTGCACCTGCGAATAAGCCGGCGATTTCGTGGTGTCCCGGCCGATCGCCCATGCGATCAGCCAATGCATCGGGCTCCAGCGCACGTAACTACCGGCATCGGCGGTCGGCGGCGGGAACCGCTGCAGCATGGCTTCGTACAGTGGCGCACAGGCCTCTCCGTACACCAGCGCCCACTGCGCCCGGCGCAGTTGCCCGACATCGGACACCGCCAATGACTGAGCCAGTTTGCGCGTTTCCTCACCAGCGACGGAAGTTATCGTGGCGTCGCTGGGCAAGATCTCCCGCAGTATCGATTCGGCCTGCGCGCGGCCCGCCAATGACACCAGGTCGGGAATCCACACGGCCTGCAGTTTGGTTTTCTTGTCGAATTGTTGACGAAACGCGGCGAGCATGGCCGGCTTGCCCGCGCGTTGGGTGAGACGATCGCGTACCTCGGACCGTTTGTATTCGAGCATCCCGACGTCCAATGCCGCCGCCGGCAGCATGGTTGTCGCCAGCAGCGTCTGCAAGGCCGCGTCATCGTCGGTGAGGATGCCGGCCAGCGTCAGCGCAGCCATGGGGAAATTGTCTGCGGGCATGCCAGGTTTCAGCACATAACGCTGACGCAGCACGGTCGCAAGTGCGGGCCAGGTGCTGGATGCAGGCAGTGTCTCCAGCAGGCGTCGCGTCTGGTCTCTCAGCAGGCTTACTTCATACCGGGAATCACGGTTGGCCGGGCTCGCCGCGGCCGCGGTGGTCGCTTGCTGCAGCGAAACATAGACCAACACCCAGGCACGCACCCGTTCCGATGACTCGGCCGGCAATCGCTCCAGTCGATCAATCTGGTCGTGGATCGTCCGAACCGCCTTCGAGGGCTTGAACGATGAGTCGTCCCGATCAGCAGCCGGATCCTCGGCCGCTTCTTCTTTCTTCGCCGGCACGATTTTGTGGATATCTTCCACAATTGCCGCGGCGCCGCGCAAATTGGCTGGTGCGGCTGCCTCGGCAAGTGCAGTTCCCTCGCTGCACAGCAGCGCGCACAGGAACATGGCCTTCATTTTTTTGTTCATCGCCTGGATTCCAGTGCAGACCGCCGCATCATTGCTCAAAAGGCGGCGCATGCTTGCACCGTCGTGAATGAAAACGGCCGCATCCGCGGCCGTTTCATCATTGCATCGGCAGGTTCGATCAGTGACCGCCACCCGAATCGATCGCCTTGAGTTCGGTGATCAGCCGGTTCGCCGCTTCCTTGCCGTCGGCGTAGAGCAGTTTCGTGTTGTCGGCGTAGAACAGCGCGTTCTCGATACCCGCAAAACCCGTGCCCTTGCCGCGCTTGATGACAATGACCTGGCGCGAATTCACCACGTCGAGAATCGGCATACCGAAGATCGGCGAGGATTTGTCGGTCTTCGCCGCAGGGTTCACCACGTCATTGGCGCCGATCACGATCGCCACGTCGCAGGTCTTGAACTCGGGGTTGATGTCTTCCATGTCCGTGATCAGATCGTAGGGAACGCCGGCTTCGGCGAGCAGCACGTTCATGTGGCCGGGCATGCGCCCGGCAACCGGATGGATCGCGAACTTCACTTCCTTGCCCGCCTTGATCAGGGCCTGCGAGAGCTCCCAGATCTTGTGCTGCGCCTGCGCGACGGCCATGCCGTAGCCGGGTACAATAATCACTTTTTCAGCCATGTACAAAAGTGACGCGGCGTCGCTGGCTTCGATCGGCTTCTGCGATCCCTTGATCTCGCCAGCGGCTTCGCCGCCACCACCAAAGTTGGAGAACAGCACGTTCGCTATCGAGCGATTCATCGCCTTGGCCATCAGGCGTGTCAGCAGCGTGCCCGCCGCGCCGACCACCGTACCGGCGATGATCAACGCGACATTGCCCTGCACGAAGCCTTCGAAACCGACCGCGAGGCCGGTGAACGCGTTGTACAGCGAGATCACCACCGGCATGTCGGCGCCGCCGATCGGCAGCGTCATCAGGATGCCGAACAGCAGTGCCGCGGCGAAAAACGCGATGACGATGGTCACGTCCAGATGCCAGACCAGATAGGCACCGAGCACGGCCGCCGACAGAAAGCACAGACCGTTTACCGCTTGCTGTCCGCTGAAGCGGAAAGTCTTGTCCATCCAGCCTTGCAGCTTGGCGAATGCAATCATCGAACCGGTAAAGGAAATCGCACCGATCAGCGCGCCGATCACCGCGAGGGTGGTCTGCGTGGCCGTCAGCGCGTGCTCGCCCGTGCCGGACATCGCGGCGCCGAGCAGCGCGCTCGCGCCGATCGCCGCAGCGGATCCGCCGCCCATGCCGTTGTACAGCGCGACCATCTGTGGCATGTCGGTCATCGCGACCTTCTTGCCGCTGTACCAGGCAAACGCCGTGCTGATGCCGATCGCCAGGGTCATCAGCAGCAGGTTCTGCATGTTGCCGTGGAAATAGGTGGCGACGGTCGCGACCAGCATGCCGATGCCGGCCCACTGGATACCGCTGCGCGCCGTAACCGGCGAGGACATCCGCTTGATGCCCATGATGAACAGCACAGCAGCGGCGAAGTAACTGGCTTCCACCGCGAGATGCAGCAATTTTGCGGTTTCCATTATTTCGCCCCCGGCTTTTTGCTGGACTTGAACATTTCCAGCATGCGCTCCGTCACCACGTAGCCACCGGCCGCGTTGCCTGCCCCGAGAAACACGCCAATGAAGCCGATCACCTGCTGCAGCGGCGTGCTCGCCTCGCCGAGCGCGATCATCGCGCCGACCAGCACGATGCCGTGCACGAAGTTCGAACCGGACATCAGCGGCGTGTGCAGGATCACCGGCACGCGGGAAATGATCTCGTGACCGGTGAAGGCCGCGAGCATGAACAGATAGAGGGCTAGGAATCCGTCAATCATGGCGCCGCTCCTTCAACCAGCTGCTTGGTGGCTTCGTGCTTGATCTCGCCCGCATGCGTGATGCAGGTCTTGGCGATCAGCTCGTCTTCCCAGTCCAGCACCAGCTCGCCGTCCTTGATGCTCAGTTCCAGAAAATTGTACAAATTCCGCGCGTACATTTCGCTGGCATGGATCGGTGCGCTGGCCGCGAGATTGACCGGACCGATCACACTGACGCCGTTCGACGAGACCACCGTCTTGCCGGCCTGGCTCAGCTCGCAGTTGCCGCCCGTTTCGGCCGCGATGTCGACAATCACCGCGCCGGCTTTCATGCCTTCGACCATCGCTGTGGAAATGATTCGCGGCGCCTTGCGCCCCGGCACGGCGGCGGTGGTCACGATCACATCGATACCTTTCAGGTGTTCGGCAAGCGCACGCTGCTGCTGTTCGCGCTCTTCGGCGGACAGTTCCCGCGCATAGCCGCCACTGCCGGCCGCGCTGACACCGAGATCAAGAAATTTCGCACCCAACGATTCGATCTGCTCGCGGGTTTCCGGTCGCACGTCGAATCCCTCGACCTGCGCGCCGAGGCGGCGTGCGGTCGCGATCGCCTGCAGACCGGCCACGCCGGCACCGACAATCAATACCTTCGACGGACGTATCGTTCCGGCGGCGGTGGTGAGCATCGGGAAGAATTTCGGCGAGGCCTCGGCGGCGATCAGCACCGCCTTGTAACCGGCGACGGCCGCCTGCGAGGACAGCACATCCATCGCCTGTGCGCGCGTGGTGCGCGGCAGCAGCTCCATTGAAAACGCGGTGATCTTGCGATCGCGCAAGGCCTTGGTGCGTTCAGGCGCGAGGTGCGGCTGCATATAGCCGATCACGACGCTGCCTTCGCGCAATTTGCCAATTTGTTCCAGACTGGGCGGCTGCACCGTCAGCAGTACGTCGGCGCGCGCCAGGGTCGCCGTGGCATCGCCGGCAACCTCCGCGTCCTTGTACGCCTCATTGGCGAAGCTGGCCGGCTCGCCGGCGCCCCGTTCGATCAGGACGTTGGCGCCCTTGGCCTTCAATTTCTTCGCGATTTCGGGCGTCAAGGCGACCCGTCGCTCATTCGGAATCGTCTCGCGCAACACTGCGATGCTGACCGGCATGTGGAACTCCCCGTATGCAACCTGCCGCATCCTAGCCCAAGCGGGGCCGCGCTGGTAAGCGCTCTTGCTAAACTGCGCCATTGTCCTGTGGATTCCGACCATGCATGCCCTGGATTTTCTGGATACGCGACGCTCCGTACCGTCGCGCCTGCTCGGCGCGCCCGGCCCGGACGCCGATCAGCTCGACGCCCTGCTGCGCAGCGCATCGCGCGTGCCCGACCACGGCAAACTGGTACCTTGGCGCTTCCTTCTGATCCGCGGCGAACAACGGGCCCGACTCGGCCGGCTGCTGGCCGAGGTCAACCTGCGCAAGCATCCAGACGCGCCAACCGCCGCGCTGGAGAAGGATCGTGAGCGCTTCAATTTCGCGCCGCTGACCGTCTGCGTGATCGCGCGCATCGATGAGGTGCAGACCAAGATTCCGAGCCAGGAGCAATTGCTCAGCGCCGGGTGTGTGGCCTACAACCTGCTGCTCGGAGCACAGGCGCTGGGATTCGGGGCGCAGTGGCTGACCGGCTGGGCGGCCTATGACGCCGACATTGCACAGACCCTGGGGCTGGGCGGCAGCGAGCGGATTATTGCCTTTGTGCATATCGGTACCGCGAGCGAGGCCGCGCCCGAGCGGCTGCGTCCGGACCTGGCCAGTCTGGTCAGCACATGGGCCGGCTGACGTGACCGGGTCAACGGTCCATCTGGTCGACGCGAGCCTATACGTATTCCGTGCCTGGCATTCGGTGCCGCCGCAGTTCTTCGACCACGAACAGCGGCCGGTCAACGCGGTGTACGGTTTCCTGCGGTTCCTGCTCGATTTTCTTGAGCAGGCGCGCCCGACGCACATCGCCGTCGCCTTCGACGAATCCCTCACCAGTTCGTTCCGCAACGGCATCTATCCCGAGTACAAGGCGAACCGCGAACTGCCGCCGGAAGAACTCAAATGGCAGTTCAACTACTGCAAGGAAATCGCCGCAGCGTTGGGCCTGTGCGTGCTGAGCGACGTCAGCTTCGAGGCCGATGATCTGATCGGTAGTGTCGCGATCGGCTTGCGCCCGTTCGGATTCCGCTCGGTGATCGTGTCGGCGGACAAGGACTTCGGCCAGCTGATCGGCGAACGGGATGAACTTTGGGATTTTGCAAAAGGTCAGCGTTGGGACGCGCGTGGGGTCAAGGATCGCCTCGGCGTGCATCCGCATCAGGTCGCCGACTATCTCGCCCTGACCGGCGACGCTGTGGACAACATTCCTGGCGTTTCCGGCATCGGCGCCAAGACCGCGGCAACCCTGCTCGCGCATTTCGACACGCTCGATGCGCTGTATACGCGTATCGAAGAAGTGCCGTTCCTGCGCTTCCGCGGATCGGCGGCGGCCTATGCCAATCTCAAGGCCGGCCACGCCAGCGCGCGCCTCAGCCGTCAATTGACCGGCATCGCCTGCGATGCCCCGGTGCCGACCGACGCGGTCCATCTGCTGCGCCGACTGCCGGATATTGCCAGTGCGGACGGGCTGCTGGAACGCCTGCGCTTCGGCCCGCTGACGCGGTCGCGTGTGCGCTCGATGGTCTTGTAGTACGGCTAAACGTGCACAGGTAGCGTTTGTAAAAATGGCCGGACCCGCCAACGGCGGCCCGGCCATCGCATCACTTGCCGATCGGCTTGGGTGCGGCGTTCTTCGCCGGAATGATCGTGCCGTCGCCTTTCTGCACCGGAATCACCCCGGTACCGCCCGGTATGCCGTTCTGATCCCAGGCAAAGCGTGCATCGTTCTTGAAGATATGCGTCGGCTCGAGCATTTTCTCGTCACGCAGCACGCCGTAACCGTCGTACAGATCTTTCTGGCTGTTCGCGATGAAATAGAAGTCGTTGCCCGCCAGGGTGCCGAGACCGGGCTGGGTCATGGCCGGATCGGATGCCTGCAGCGGCATCGCGCTGAGAATCTGATGGCCGGTCTTGTCCAGCTTCAGGCGCATCACGCGCTCGGGAATCATCCCGTCCTGCACGATGATCAGAGTGCCATCGAACCAGTACAGCGCATTCGCGCCGCCGACCACCAGGCGATCGGTCGAATGGGTTACATCGAACGGCTTGTTCTGGGCCAGATCGATGCCGAAGATGCCGAGCGTGCGATCCGCGAAATACAGCGTACGTCCGTCATCGGTCACGGTGAGGCCGCGAATCGCCGTGAGCAGCGGATTGGCGGCAATCATCGTCAGCTTCTTGTCGGCCAGCTTGTAGATCTCGTTCTTGACCCCGTCCGCCACATACACGGCGCCGTCCTTGCCGAGCGCAACGGTGGTGAACAAATGGCCTTTTGCGCCATCCTCCGGCGTGAAGCTGCCGAGCAGCTTGCCGCTGGAAAGTTGATATTTGAGCAATTGCGACTTGCCCACCACATCCGCGGTGTAGCCCTTGAACACGGCAACGCCGGCGCTGACCACCCACAGGGCGTCGTTTTCCGCATCCGCTTTCAGATCCAGCACGCTCCAGAGGCCGCTGGCTGCATCGGTCTTGATGAAATCGGTGAGCTTGCCGGCGCTGTCGGCGAGATAGATCGCGCCCTCGCGCGCACTGCCGACAACGAACTGCTTGCGCTTCGCATCCCAGGCAATGCTCTCGAACAGCTTGTCGCCCTGCGGCAGCGATAGCGCGACATGGCCTTCGCCGAACGGCTTGGAATTCGCGGCGAAGTTCGCCAGCAGGTAATCCCACACCTTGGTGCCATGCACTTTGTTGAAACGTTCATCATTGGACAAGTCATAGGCGTAACCCTGCGCCTGCAGACGCAGCAGCGCGTCGTAGCTGCGCGTCTTGTCGCCCTGGGTCGCATACAGCGCCGCCAGCTGCAGACGCAGATCGCCGGCGTTCGGGGTCAGCTCGACCAGGCGTTCCAGAGTCCAGGTGAAGCGCGGCAGATCGCGTCCGTCGTACAGCTTGGCCAGCCGGCTGAGCATGTCGCGGCGCTTGGATTCCTTGATCTGCGCTTCGGTCAGCGCTTCGGCGGCCTTGTATTGCGCGTCCTCGGCATGGGCGGCCGCGGGTGCCGCAGCGGCCGCTGGTTTCGCGGCGTGCGCGCCGGTCGCGGAAAAAAGCGCGCACAGCGCCAAGGACAGGACTTGTAATTTCATGCTGAAAATCCGCCAATATCGAAATAGACGCGTCCAAGACCGCAGGACCACGCGATTGGTTCCGGCGCGAAAGCTGCTCGACCGGACAGGGAACCGCAAACAATGACCGAAACCGAGACACTTTTCAACGGGCGCTGGCTGCGCCTGCGCCGGCGCGGCCGCTGGGAGTTTGTCGAGCGCACCAACCCCGCGGGTGCCGTGGCGATCGTCGCCCTCACGCCGCAGGGCGACTTGCTGCTGGTCGAACAATGGCGTGAAGCGATCGCCAGCCGCTCGATCGAGATGCCGGCCGGACTGATCGGCGACGACGCTGGCGGTGCGCACGACGATGTGCTCGGCGCCGCGCGGCGCGAATTGCTCGAAGAAACCGGCTACGCCTGCGGCACGATCACCTGGTGCATGGCCGGCCCCACATCGTCCGGCATGAGTACGGAAGAACTCGCCTTCGTGCGCGCGTTCGATCTGGTGCGCATGCATGCCGGTGGTGGCGATGCCGGCGAAGACATCATTGTCCACGAGGTGCCGCTGTCCGCGGTGCCCGCATGGCTCACGCAGAAGCGCGCCGAAGGCTTTTCCGTCGATCCGAAGATTTTTGCGGGTTTGTATATCGTCGAGCATCCGGAAGCGTTTGCGGCCAGCTGACTTCTCCAGCCCTAGAGGCCGTTCGAGGTGTTTTGCGCAGGTCCGACCGTGCGGCACGCCGGGCGGTCCGGCAACAATTCCACTTTTCGCGTCGACGTCGATGCCTGGCACCGGCGACCAGCCCCGCAAGTGATCCGGAAGATCACCTCTCCCGATAGCCCCGATCAATCGTCGCCATCCAAACAGACGAATTCACCTATTGCCGTCTCTGGCGGATGATGGCCGTGCTGGATCCAATCCACGGAGGAAGGAATCATGTCGACCGAACCGCAATGTCCCTTTTCGGGCAAATCGCGCCACACCCAGACCAACGCGCACTGGTGGCCTGAGCAATTGAACCTGAGCCTGCTGCATCAGCACTCGTCGCTGTCCGACCCGATGGTCGAGGATTTCGACTACACCGCGGAGTTCAAGACACTCGACCTCGACGCGGTGGTCAAGGATCTGCACGCCCTGATGACCGACAGCCAGGACTGGTGGCCGGCGGACTACGGTCACTACGGGCCACTGTTCATTCGCATGGCCTGGCACAGCGCGGGCACCTACCGCATTTTTGACGGCCGCGGCGGCGCCAGCGCCGGTGAGCAGCGTTTCGCGCCGCTCAACAGCTGGCCGGACAACGGCAATCTCGACAAGGCGCGTCGTCTGTTGTGGCCGATCAAGCAGAAATACGGTCGCCGCCTTTCCTGGGCCGACCTGATGATCCTCGCCGGCAATGTCGCGCTGGAATCGATGGGCTTCAAAACCTTCGGATTCGGCGGCGGCCGCGCCGACATCTGGGAGCCGCAGAACATCAACTGGGGACCCGAGAGCACCTGGCTCGGCGACGAACGCTACAGCGGCGACCGCGAACTCGCGAACCCGCTCGCGGCGGTGCAGATGGGCCTGATCTACGTGAACCCCGAAGGCCCGAACGGCAAGCCCGATCTGCTCGGCTCTGCACGCGACATCCGCGAAACCTTCGCGCGCATGGCGATGAACGACGAAGAAACCGTCGCACTCGTGGCCGGCGGGCATACCTTCGGCAAGTGTCACGGTGCCGGCGACGCCAAGCAGGTCGGCGCGGATCCGGAAGGCGCGAACATCGAAGAACTCGGTCTCGGCTGGAAAAACAGTTTCGGCGGCGGCCACGGCGCGCACGCAATCACCAGCGGCATCGAAGGCGCGTGGACGCCCAATCCGATACAATGGGACAACGGCTACTTTGAGACCTTGTTCGGCTACGAGTGGGAACTGACCAAGAGTCCCGCCGGCGCGAATCAGTGGAAGCCGAAAGACAACGCCGCCGCCAACGCCGTTCCCGATGCGCACGATCCCACCAAACGGCATGCGCCGATGATGACCACGGCCGATCTGGCGATGCGCATGGACCCGACCTACGAGAAAATTTCCCGGCGCTACATGGCCAACCCCGCCGAATTCGCCGACGCGTTTGCGCGCGCCTGGTTCAAGCTCACCCACCGCGACATGGGACCGATCGCGCGTTACCTCGGGCCGCTGGTGCCGAAGGAAACGCTGATCTGGCAAGACCCCATTCCCGCTGTCGACCATCCGCTGGTCAACGACGCTGACATCGGCGCACTGAAGACGGCCCTGCTCGCATCGGGCCTGACCGTGGCGCAACTCGTGAACACCGCCTGGGCTTCGGCATCGACGTTCCGCGGCAGCGATGCACGCGGTGGCGCAAACGGCGCGCGCATACGCCTCGCCCCGCAGAAGGATTGGGCGGTCAACCAGCCCGCCGAACTCGCGGCGATTCTTTCCAGCTTGGAAAAGGTACAGAAAGGATTCAACGGCGCGCAGTCCGGCGGCAAGAAGATCTCGCTGGCCGACCTGATCGTGC
>JBDTLV010000021.1:0-56130 GCA_039934615.1 Tahibacter sp. | reverse complement strand
GCAGTGACGGTATTCCACGTGTCCACAAAGTGTGGTGTGCGATCGATTGCGGCGTTGCGGTCAATCCCGATGTCGTTCGTGCGCAGGTCGAAGGCGGCATCGGCTACGGACTCGGCTTGGCCCTGTTCGGCGAGATCAGTCTCGACGAGGGGCGCGTCGTCCAGTCCAATTTCCACAACTACCGACCGCTGCGTATCGGCGAAATGCCGGAAATCGAGGTCGTGATTGTCGCGTCGACGGAAAAACCCACCGGCGTCGGCGAACCGGGCCTGCCGCCGATTGCGCCAGCTGTCGCGAATGCGTTGGCGCGCCTCGGGCGCGCACGCACGCTGGGCATGCCGTTCTATCGTGGAGCAGGCGCATGAGCGCGCGTCGAATGGCGGTGATCTGTGCATGGGCGCTGACGGGCGCATTGTCATGGGATAGCGGGTTGCAAGCGCAAGAAGTGGGTGCCGTGAGCGAACCGCGCGCAGTGCCTCCTGCGCCCGCGACGCTGAAATCCGCCGCAGATTTTGCGTCGATAAAATCCCGCAAAGACCGCTCGGTTGCGCTGTTTCAGGAGGCCGGCACGGTCATTCAACATGCGCGCTGCGTGAACTGCCATCCGCGCGGCGACACACCGCGCCAGGGTGATGCGAGGAAATTGCACGAACCCCTGGTCGTACGCGGTGTCGACGGACACGGCGCCGTCGGCCTGCAATGTGCCACCTGTCATGGGCCGCAGAATTTCGATCCGGCAGGCGTGCCGGGGCATCCGCTGTGGCATGTCGCACCGGCGTCGATGACCTGGGAAGGCAAGACGCTGGGCGAGATCTGCGAACAGATCAAGGATCCGAAGCGCAATGGCAACATGAGCCTTGAAAAACTCGTGCACCACTTCGCCGAAGACACGTTGGTTGGCTGGGCCTGGAATCCCGGGCCGGGACGGCAGCCGGCGCCGGGCTCGCAAAAAGGGTTTGGTGAATTGATTCAGGCCTGGGTCGACAGCGGCGCGGTATGCCCGAAGTCCTGAGGCGGAGCGGTGTGGCGTCACGCAGATCAAACGGAAACCGACGCGGGCGCGAGTCTGCGTTGTGGATCTGTTGCAGTGTTCCGCTGAAACAAAAACGCCGCAGCGTCGGCCGCCGCGGCGTTTCAGTCGTGCAGCGACTACCTGCAATTACGGAATGCGCAAGACCTGCCCCGGATAGATGTGATCCGGATCTTTCAGCTGTGGCTTGTTCGCCTCGAAAATCTTGGTGTAGTCGCCGGACTTGCCGTACATCTCATGGGCGATCTTGCCGAGTGTGTCGCCGCTCTTGACGGTGTAGAGGCGCGCGGCATCGGCCGGCGCCGCGACGCTGATCGAATCTTCGACCTTGGTGACGCCATGTACATTGCCGGCGGCGAGGATGAGTTTTTCCTTGTCGGCCTGGGTCGCCGCTGTTCCGCTGATCTTCACCGTGCCGTCGACAAACACGACGTCGACATCCTTGACGCCAATTTCCTTCTCGACGTGCTGCTTGATGGTTGCCCCGGCGGTAGCGGGGTTGGCGGTGATGTCCAGAATCTTGGCACCGGCATCTTTAACAAAATCAAACAATCCCATTGTAATCTCCTTGTCGTGGGTGCAGCATCGGGCGACGCACGCGGTTCAAGCCGCGCCGGCGCCTCCCACTCCTGAGTATGGCGACTGGCGCAGGCGGCGTCACGTCGGCGCCTCGCCGGAGTCTACGACGCTCCCGGCCCTCCGCGTTCCGATCACGATCCCTGCTGGAACCCGCTGCGGAAGATCCGGTCGCTGGGTTCGTCGTCATCCACGATCGTGCCGACGCCGCTGAAACTCGCGGGTGAGGCATTGGTGACCGCGCTGACGTTGAGATTGAAGGTTTCGTCGACTTCCTCGACGGTATCGCCTTTCACCGTGACGGCGACGGTGAGCGTCGTCTGCCCCGCGGCGATCGTGTGCGGTGTCGAGGTCTGCGCGACATAGTCGCTGCCGGGTGTTGCGGTCCCGCCGCCCGTCGCCGTGTTGAATGTCACCGCCTTGCCGCTGACCGCCGAGAGACGAAACACCATGCTGCAGTTGACGGTGCCGGTATTGCCCTCGGTCACCTGGCAGCCGCCGGTGTCGATGCCGATCGTCGGTGGGTTGTCGTTGTCAGTAATCGTGACGGAGGCTGTCGAGGGCGTGCCGAGTACGGCACCGCCGGTCGGCGCCGATAGCGTAATCGTGAACGCTTCGTCGATCTCGTCGAGCGTGTCGTTGAGGATAGGCACGCTGAACGTGGCGCTGGACTGGCCCGCGGCAAACGGCAGATCGCCGGATGTCGCCGTATAGTCCGAGCCGGCGAGCGCGCTGCCGTTGCTCGTCGCGTAGTGCACGCCGAGTGCGCTCGTGACGGGGCCGTCGCGCTGCACGGTGATCGTGACGGAGGCCGCGGATTCTGCAATCGTATACGTTGCGGCAGACAGATGCAGTGCCGGCGGCAGATCCTCGTCGCTGGCCACGCACATGTAAAAACCACTGGGACTGCCGAAGCCGGGTTTCTGTCCCATGTACGCGTCTCCGGTGGTGAACAGGTCGCTGCCGCCCGCGATTCCCGCGATCCACAGCGTCCCGTTCGGGTCGCGCGCGAGGGCATAGGCGGTGTCGGAGAATTGCGAAGTACCGAATGCGGTCAGTGGGTAATCCAGACTGCCGAGGTTCGCGTTGAAGCGCTGCACGAATGCCTGTCGGCTGAAACCGCCGGTTGTCGGGTCCAGATTCGATTGCGTGTAGCCCGCGACGACCACATCGCCGTTCGGCATCGTCTCGATCGCGCGGATTCCGTCGATGCCGGCGGTGCCGACGTAGCTGCTGTAAAGCAGCCCACCCGTGGTCGCGTTGACTTCCATGAGGAATCCGTCGCCGTTGCCGTTATAGGTGGCGTCCACAGATCCCATGGTGGAAAAATTACCGGAGTTGGTATAACCGCCGACGATCGGATTTCCGGCGGCGTCGATGCGCACCGCAAACGCTTCTTCGGAAACCGTCCCACTGTATTGTTTCGACCATGACGAGACGCTGGCGGCCGGATTGGTGCGTCCCACCCATACGTGGGGGTTCAGAGTGTTCTGCGGGACGATGCTGCCGGCGACCGTGATGTTGCCCGAGCCACCGACGACGACCGCATTGATCTCTTCCGCGTCGGATCCTCCGTAGTAGGTCGAACTGAGCAGGGTCAGGTTGCTGTCGTAGCGGCGGATAAAACCGTCTGTCGTCCCGCTGAGCGTGCTGCTGATTGCATTGAGCGGGGTCAATCCGGTCGTCGACGTGGTCCAGCCAACCAGCACCAAGGTGTTGCCCGGCCCCGCAGCGATAGCCGTCGCATGGTCGTTGCCGTGGTAGCCGTTGATTTCAGGCGGCGCGCCGAAGACATTTTTCAAGAAAGTGACGGATGCGCCGTTTTGCACGACCTTGACGACGAACGCATCGGCCGCGAGTTCACCCGTCACGGCGCGCACGAAGCCCGAGACATAGGCATTGCCGCTCGCATCGAGGGCGAGTCCGGTCAGTTCCTCGTACAGCGCGCCGCCGATATAGGTGCAGTAGATCAGGGTGTGCCCGTCGGCCGCGAACTTGGCGACGAAACCATCGTAGCTGCCACCGTTTGTCCGTTGTCCTGCGTTCGTGGGCAGGTTGATTGAGTCGGTGGTGCCGGCGATATAAATCTCGCCGCTCGCATTGACCTTGATCGCGGCGATCGTCGTATCGTCGGATCCGCCGAAATAACTCGAATACAGAATGGTCGGCGCGGCGAGCGGCGTAGAGGGCGCAGGCAGGTCCGATCCCTGGACCGTCTTTGGGCTCAGCTCAAAAGCTCCAGGGTCGGAGAGGCTGTTCGGGGCGGCTGAATGAACCACCGTGGCGGAGAGCAGCAGTAGCGCGGGCAGCAGGGCTGCGCATTGAAATCGAAAGGTCATGGGAGTCTCGCTTCGCCATCGTCGTCGATGGCCGTGTCGAAGTACGCGCGGGATCGCGGCGGAATGTGTCACGGCGTGCGGGAGCGGCTAGCATGGGCGCCATGGACGCAGCGTCGGATAGCGATGTCACCTTGCTGATCGAGCGTTGGCGCGTGGGCGACCGCGAGGCCGGCGAACTGATGTTCTCGAGGCTCTACAACGAGTTGCGCCTCATCGCGCGCCGCCAGCTGCGCCAAGAGCGCGACGGACATACACTGCAGGCGACCGCGCTGGTCAATGAGGCCTTGATGCGTTTGCTCGGCGAGCAGGCGGCCGACTGGCAGAACCGCGAGCACGTGGTCGCGCTGGCGGCGCAGGCGATGCGCCGCGTGCTCGTCGATCATGCGCGCCGCCGCCTGGCGGACAAACGCCCGGATCCGTTCGCACGCGTCAGCCTCAGCGCGGCGGAACACATGGCCAACAGTGAAACTGTGGATATTTTGGCGCTGGATCGGGCCCTCGAGGCGCTCGCCGAGATCGAGCCGCGCCAGGCGCGTATTGTCGAGCTGCGCTATTTCACAGGGCTGACCTCGGAACAGGTCGCGCAATCGCTGGCGGTGTCGCTGGCCACGATCAACCGCGAGTGGCGCGTCGCGCGAGCCTGGTTGCGCGTGGCGCTGCAGGAACAGGGCTGAGCGCGCCATGGATGTCGAGCGTCAACGTCTGGCTAATGCGATCTTTCTCGATGCCTGCCAGTTGCCGACCGAACAGGTTGCCTCGTTTCTGCAGCAACGCTGCGGCGATGACGCCGCCGTGCAGCAGCGCGTACTGGCGATGCTCGCGGCGGACGCGGAGCAGGACGCGTTTCTCGAAGGCCCGTCGCTGGCCGCTCACGAAGTGCCCGAAACGATAGTCGGCGAGCGCGGATACCGTCTGCTGCGACAGATCGCCGAAGGCGGCATGGGGCGCGTCTACCTCGCCGAGCGCGTCGACGGCAGCTATGCGCAGCAGGTGGCGATCAAACTGATGCACCGCGATCTGAACGCGGCGCCGGAACAGGTGCGCCGCTTTCGCGCGGAACGGCAGATCCTGGCCGGCCTCGTGCACCGGAATATCGCGCGTCTGCTGGATGGCGGCACGCTGGCCGACGGTTCGCCGTTTCTGGTCATGGAATACGTCGACGGCGTGCGCCTCGATCATTGGTGCGAGCAGCGCGCGCCGAGCGTGCACGAACGGATTTTATTATTTCTGCAGATTTGCGAAACGGTACAATTTGCGCATCAGGCGCTGGTCGTGCATCGCGATCTGAAGCCATCGAACATACTCGTGACCGCGACAGGCGAGCCCAGGCTGCTCGATTTCGGAATCGCGAAAGTACTCGATGGCGCCAATTTCGGGCAGGCGCCGGCGCTGACGCGAACCGGCGATCATGCAATGACGCTCGCCTATGCGAGTCCGGAACAGGTGCGCGGCGAGCGCATCGGCACGTCCAGCGACGTCTACGCGCTGGGTGTGATTTTCTACGAAATGCTCACGGGCGTTCTGCCGTACCGCACGACCACCGCCGATCCCGTCAGCCTTGCCCGCGCGGTATGCGAGGAACAGCCGGAAGCGCCCAGCCGCAGTTCGCGGCGAACCGCGTCGGAGGGTGCGGTCAATGGCACTGCCCGTTCGGGGGATGCCGATGCGCCACTCCAACGACGACTGCACGGCGACCTGGACGCGACCGTGCTGAAGGCGTTGCGCAAGGAAAGCGCCGCGCGTTATACGTCCGTCGAGCAGTTCGCAGCAGATATTCGCCGTCACCTGGATGGGCTGCCGGTTCTCGCGCGGCGTGGCACGTTTTCCTACCGCATGCACAAATTCGTGACGCGTCATCGCTGGCCGATCGCCGCCGCGAGTGTGCTTTTTTCGGTATTGCTGGCTGCCGTGGTCATGCTTCGATGGCAGCTGGCGCGTACCGAAGTCGAACGCGACAAGGCGACCCGAGTCGCGGACTTCATTGTACAAATGTTCGAAAGCAGCGACCCGCAGCACGTGCAGGTGCGAGACTCCGCACACGCAGCGCACGTGACGGTGCGCGAAGTCATGGATGCGAACGCGCCGCGTATCGCGACGGATCTGGTCGACAATCCCGCGATCCAGGCCTCGCTGCTGGCCGTCGTTGCGCGCATCTACGACGGGCTGGCGTTGCCTGATCTGGCCCAGCGATACGGCGCGATGGCGTTGGCGAGACTGGCAGCGGCCGGTGAGGTGCCGAGTCGGGCCAGCGTGCAGGTACACCTGTTCCTGATCCAGAGTCTGGAGGCCGTGGCGCAACACGATGCTGCACTCGCCGAGGCCGGGCTCGCGTTGCACGAAATGGATTTGTTGAAAACCGGCGACGATTTCGATCGCGCGCGGGCGCTGCGCGGACGCGGCCAATTGCGGCGCAATCTGGGGCAGTGGGACCTGGCCGAGGTGGACATCCTGGCGGCGCGGCAAATGTTCATCCGCGTGCGCGGTCCCGACGATACATTTGTCGCGGGCACGAGCATGGACCTGGCCAGCATTGCCGACGGTCGTGGCGATTTCCGGGGCTGCGAAAGCCGGGCGCAGGAGGCTCTGGCTGCGTTTTCCCGATTGCACGCTGACGCCCACCTGGTGTCTGTCGCGGCGCGCGCGACGCTCGCCAGCTGCGAACTGGGACTGGGGAATCTGGAGGTTGCCGAGGCAGCCTTGCGCGAGAACCTGCAGGCACAGCGCAGCGCCCTGGGTGAAGACAATGCGGCGGTCGGTTCGACCTTGAACAACCTGGGCAATGTACTCAATCAGCAACGCCGCTACGCAGATGCCGAACCGCTGCTGCGTGACGCACTGCGTCTCGCGCGTGCGCAGCGCGGCGAAAACCATCCCGCGCTGACGCCGATCCTGCTCAATCTGAGCACGTCGGTTTTCGAGCAGGGCAGGCATGATGAAGGCATCGATTTGCAGCAAAAGGCGCTCGCGCTGGCACCGCGCGAACCGCAGCAGCAGTATGCGATAGCCCTGAACAACCTGGGCTACAAGCTCTATCAGGTAGGCCGTCTTGGCGAGGCCGAGACACGCTGGCGCGAAGCGACGCGGATTTTTGCAGAAGTAGCGCCGAACCACGTCGACCGCGCGATGATACTGAGCAGCCTGGGGCGCCTGCTCACCGAAACGGGCCGGGCGGCGGAGGCGCAGCCATTGATCGAAACCGGTCTCGCGTTACGCCTGGCCGCACTTCCGGCGGATCACTGGGCAATCGCGGACTCGCGCAGCCTGCTTGGCAGCTGCCTCGCCGCACTGGGCCATCACGTCGAGGCCGAACCCTTGCTGCGCCAAGGGCTCGCCGACTTGCGCGCAACGATGGGTGCCGAGCACGTGCGCACGAAACGCGCGCAGGCGCGTCTCGACGCATTTACCGCAGAGCGAGCCTCAGCCGCGACGCACTGAGGGTGCGGACGGAAAGTACACCCCCTTAACCGGCCACGATCGATCTGCGCAAGGCACGATCGAGATCGTGCCTTGCGCGGGCTGCTGTTGTACGGAACTGCTCGCTGCGCGTCAGGTCCTGCTGAACCGCGTGGCGTTAGGGGTGCCATGCGGGACGCCGGAAGTCCGCCGCACGAATGAAACAATGGCCATGTTTATTTGTGGCCTATGTGCTCATCAGGAGCGTCTTCCGCCCAGCAGGCCGCCGCCGATACTCATCAGATCGGACAGGTCGACGTCGCCGTCGCCGTCGCGATCGAGCACCGCACCGAGCAATCCGCCGGTCGTGCTGCTCTGCGTGCGCGCACGCTCCGTTTCCTGGCCGAGCATGCCGCCCAGGTCGCCGGGGCCGAGCTGGCGTTGATGCATCATCTTCGCCAGGGCGGCCATCACGATCGGTGCGAGGATCGCCATCAGCTGAGACGCTCCCTGACTTCCCAGTCCCGTGGTCTGGCCCAATCCCTGTTCGGCGGCGCCACGACGCGAACCGAGGATGTGGCCGAGGATGCTCCCGCCGATGTCGGCGAGGCCGCCGCCCTGTGCGGAAGAACCCGATGCGCCGCCCAGCACATTGCCGAGCATTCCGCCGAGTCCGCCGGACGAATCGTTGAGCAAATTGCCCAGTCCGCCACCACCAAGCAGGCCTCCGAGCAACCCGCCAATATCCACATTGCTGTGGTCCCGAGTCAGTGCTCCGTGCAGGGCATCCGCTCCGGCAGGGGTCGCGCTGTGGCGCGCCATCCCACCGACCAGCACGGGCAATGCCTGCGCGATAGCCGCTTCCGCCTGTTCCGGGCTCACGCCCAACTGGCCCGCGATGGCGTTGATCTGGTCGCTGCCCAGGTGATTCATCACATTGTCGATCAAGCCGCTCATAGGGGTTTTCCTCCATTCATCCAGAGTCACAACAGTACCACCCGCGACTGCGAAGAGTGCGACCTTGTATCCTGTGTGACATTGTGTCACTGCTTTCGGGGTATTTGACTCTTGGCGCGGATCCTGCAGATCTGTTTTCGCCGACATCGTTTGCCGTTGAATGAAAGCAGCCATGGATCGTCTCGACGAACTTCGCCTTCGCTACTCCGACTCGCTGCCACAAAAAGGACGCGATCTCGCCGCCTTGTGGAATGCGTGGCTGGCTGCGCCGCATGGAAGGGTCAACCTGCTGGGACTGCATCAGCAAGTACACCGTATCAGCGGTTCTGCGCCGGCTTATGGATTCGACCGGATCGGTACACTGGCGCAGCGGGTGGAATCCGTTTTGGCCGAATGGCTGGATCCGCGCGATGCCACCGATCGCGACCCGGAGCAACTGCGCGCGCTGATGGGAAACGACATGCTTGCCCTGCTCGGCGAACTCAGTCACTGACGTACGCTGGTGCGGATGACGACTCCGGTTCAGCGGCTGCCACGTAAGCTCTTTTCTGCAACCAACCCAGTCCGGCTCCGGCCCGCCGTGCGTGCAGCGCCGACGAATGCGCGAGACCGGAATGGCCGGCGGGCTGGCCGCAGGTCCCTCGGCGCAGCTATGCTTGCGCTCTTTTCCCGGCCTGACCGACGGTATTTGCGTTGGTTTGGCGTGTTTCAGCGGAGTCAACTATGAGTCAAAATATACAAGTTTCGCTGATCGGTGTGCCAACCGACATCGGGGCAGGTCACCGCGGTGCCTCGATGGGGCCGGAGGCATTGAGGGTGGCGGGAATCGCGCAGGCATTGCGTTCGCGCGGCCTGGATGTGGTCGATCGCGGAAATCTTGTCGGGCCGTTGAATCCCTGGCTGCCACCGTCGGAAGGCTACCGGCATCTGCCCGAGGTGGTCGCCTGGAATCGCGCGGTGCTCGATGCGGTTTATGGGGAATTGCAGCAACAGCGCCTGCCGATCCTGCTCGGCGGCGATCACTGTCTTGCGGTGGGTTCGATTGCGGCGGTTGCCGGATGGTGCCAGGAAAACGGGCGCAAGCTGCGTGTCCTGTGGCTTGATGCGCATGCCGATTTCAACACCAACGTGATCACGCCCTCCGGCAATGTGCACGGCATGCCGGTCGCGTGTCTGTGTGGCCACGGCCCGCGCGAGCTCACCGAGCTGGGCGGCAGTGCGCCGATCCTGCGCGCCGAAGAAATCCGCCAGATTGGAATTCGCTCGGTCGACGCCGGGGAAAAGAAGCTGGTTCGCGATGTCGGACTGGACATCTACGACATGCGCTACATCGACGAGATCGGCGTCAAGCGTGCGATGGAAGAAGCGCTTGAAGGTGTCGATGCGAACACGCATCTGCACGTGAGCTTCGATGTCGATTTCCTCGATCCGTCGATTGCGCCGGGTGTCGGCACGCGAGTACGCGGCGGTCCCAACTACCGCGAGGCGCAATTGGTCATGGAAATGATCGCCGACACCGGCCGCGTGGGTTCGATCGACATCGTCGAACTAAATCCGGCCTTCGACAACCGCAATCAGACCGCCAAGCTGGCCGTTGACCTGGTCGAAAGTCTTTTTGGTAAAAGTACCTTAATGCGCGATTGACTTTCGCGCATTGTGCCTGGGCGGCGCGCGCCGCCGCGCCACGGATTACTGATTGCCGTCCTTGAAAACCACGTCGATGCAGGTGCTGAAGTTCGCGGTGAGGCGATTGTTCATCTGTGTCGCGACTGGATTGGCCGGCGTGCTCGCATAGTCGAGTACATAGTTGTTCGAGCCGCAGTTCGCCCCGCTCGGTCCGGACACGTGGCAGTAGCTCATCAGCGAGCCTTTGCTGCCGTTTGCAGCCGAAGGGCATGCCGGCGTTCCGGCGTAACAGGCAGGCGTTGCGCCGGCCTCGCCGTTGTAGCACTGGTCCAGCGGCGCATTGCCGTTTGTGGCGTACGGGCAGTGCGTATGCGGTGCACCGAAGTTGTGGCCGATTTCGTGAGCGACCAGCGGAGCGTTTTGCGTCGCTGTCGTTCCGGCAAAAGTGAAGATTTCATTGACGCTGTAACTGCCGAACAGATTGCCGCCGCCGAATGCGGTGCCCTTTGCGCAGTACGCATCGATCCAGGCAATGCCGGAAGCCGAGTTCGGACTTCCGGACTTGCCCGATAGCAGCAGCGCGAAATGGCGGAACACACGTCCCCGGTTGTTCAACCAGTAGGTGCCGAACTCATTGAGATAGGCCGCCGTATTGGAACCAGACGAGGTGTAAGGATCGGTCGCGCCGTTGGTATTGAGAAAGGTCGTGCCTTGCAACAGCGTCGTGTTGAAATCACGTTCGTAGAGCACGTTCATCTGCACGAACAATTGTGCGATCCAGTTGGTCGCCGTCGTCGTGTTGCCGCCGAACACCGGTGCATTGAGCAACTCTCCGTCGGTGTCGACCGCCATCACCGCTTTGCGTCTCGGTCCGCCGATCGCCGAGGGTTCTACGGGTGATGTCAATGGTGGACGTTGCAGCACCGCGTCGATCGCGGACTGGTCGAGCTTGTCCTGGCCGCAACGAAAATCCAGCGGCTTGCCGGTATTGTCCGTTTCGACGACGGCGCGTGTCGCGAGGATCATGCGGGCGCCGGTCATTTTGCCCAGCACCGAATAATTCCCGACGCTGCTGCGAACGGTCGCATCCAGCGTGAGCGTATCGGGATCGAAGCTCAGGCCGATGCGCGCCCTGGCGTCGTTCGTGGCGCCGAGAAAAAATATGAGTCGGCTGCGCGGCAGGTCGCGCTCGCCCTGCGCCGTGACTTCGATCACGCGCGCCTCGGGCGAATAGATGTCGATGCGTTCCAGATCGACGCTGGCCGTGTGCATTTCATCGACCGGGAAGCCGGTCAGCAGCGCATGATCGCCGGGTTTCAGATCGCGCAATTGGCCGATCAGCGCGGCACTGAGATCCGTTGAAGCCGCGAATGCCGGGCCGACCAGCAGACTGCCGACCAGGGTAAGCGCGAGACGTTGCTGGAACGATTTCATGAGGGTCTCCTCGCGCAAGGCGGCGTTGTGCACCAGTGTGCGCCGCCACCTGCCCGATGTCATGCGAAGCGCATCACGTAGTCGGGTTGCAGGCGCTCACAAAAGCGAACGCCCGGCATTTGCCGGGCGTTGCGGGACGAGCGTGAATCGGTCTCAGAACTCGTAGGAAGCGCCCAAATAATAACTGCGCCCGAGGCCGGGTTCGATGCCGTTCGAGAAGACCCGCCCGTAATACTTGCGATCCGTCAGGTTGGTCACGCCGGCGAGCAGTCGTACGTTGGGTCGCACGAAGAAATCACCGCTCAAATCCGCGATCGTATGCTGCGGCACTTTCGCCGGAATGAATCGTGCCGGGTCGGTGGGGAACGCGGCCAGGTTGGAATCCTGGAAGTACTGGCTGCCCACGGATACCCACGACAGCGCAAACTTGAACTGTTGATCTTCGCGCCAGCTCAAGCCCGCGCGCGCCAGGTAGCGTGGCGAGAACGCCGGCTTGTTGCCGAGATTGGCCGGATTGCGCGTCGCGGTGAACTCCGCGTCGAGCAATGAAACATTGGCAAATACCGAAAAATGCCGCTTTGTCTGCGGATCCTGCGCGGCCAGGAAATCATAGTCGATCTGACCTTCAAAACCGCGATGCCGGGTATCGCCCGTGTTGACGTTGATGGTGTTGTTGGGCGGCGCGCCAGGGCCGGCCGGCTGGCTCTCGATGCGATCCTTGACGTTCACCTGGAACAGGCTCGCGTCGTAGAACAGACCATTGATCGGCGTGCCGTGCACACCGGCTTCAAACGACAGCACGTGGGTCGGATCGGGATCGTTGATTTCGCCCGCCGCGGTATTGCCGAACGGCGATCCCACGTCGAAGTAGCGCACCGGCCGCCATCCCTGCGACACATTGAAGTAGCTTTCGTTGAGATGGCCGAAGTCGTTGCCGAATCCGATGCCGCCGAGCGGTACGTTGTGGGTGACGCTGCGGTCCACCAGATCGCGGGTCAGCGTCGGCGGCTTGATCGTCTCGTCAATGTCCACTTTTTCGCGTTCCAGGCGCAACGAGGGAACCAGGTGCCATTGGCCCCAGCGGAACACGTTTTCGGCGAATATTGCGCTGTAATCGGTGGATCGATCCTGGCGCAGGCGTGCGCAGTTGACCTGCGCGGCGGTCGTGCAGGGACTTCCGTGCCGATCGTAGCGATCGACCTGCAGGTTCGGGCTGGTCCATTGGCGGAACGGCGCATCCGAGTGATAGCTCGTCACGCCAACGGTGAAGGCATTGCCGCGTGACCAGCGATGCACGAGGCGTGCATCCAGACCCATGAAACGGAACTGGTCGTCCTGCAGCTGGGCGGTGGTCGGCGGCGGCTGCGGTGCGACGAAACCGGCCTCCGAGCGCGAAGCCTGATCCTGGTAGCCGGTCCAGACTTTGGCGACCAGTTCGGTCTTGTCGTCGAAGTGCCGGTCGTGGGTAAGACTGAGCACATAGCGCTCGGTCCAGAGCCTTGCGTCCGGCGTCGTCGTGGTCTGCTCGTCATTCTGGAACACCGAGTAGCTCATCTTGCCGGGATCGCCGGTTTCCAGGTTGTAGGCGTGGAAATCGGCTGCCCAATAGGCGCTTTCGTCGGGGCGATAACCCACGTGCAGGTCGGCACCGCTGAGTTCAGAGTCGCCGTTCTTGCGTTGGCCGTCGCTGGTCCGGTAGTGCGCGTCGGCGAGATAATCCCAAGTGCCTACCGTTCCGGACACTTTGTTGAAAGTGGCAAAAAGTCCATCCTTGCCAACGACATTCTCCGTGTATCCGGCGAGTTCGCGATCCGGATCGGGCTTGCGGCTGATCAGGTTGATGGTTGGCGGCGGCTCAGGGCCGTACAGCAGCGAGCTGCCGCCACGGATCGATTGCACTTCAGCGATCGTCTGCGGCAGCGGGAAGGCATAGATGGTCGGATAGCCGATCCAGTCACCTTCGAGCGGAATCCCATCCTGCAGCACCGTGACGAATTCCGATTCCTGCGGATTGCCGATGCCGCGGTAGCTCAGGTTGGTCTGCCCTGGCGTCTGTTGTTCGGATACCAGCAGGCCCGGCGTCTGCGCGAACAGCCCGCGCAAGTTGTTGTCGATAACGGTCGGAATGCTGTCGAGCTTGGTAATCGAGGTCTTCTTCGTCACCGTGATGAATGGACCATCGACCTCGCGCATGATGTAGTTGAGCTTGGCGCGCCATGGTGCGGTGGCGTTGACGTCTACTTTGTTCAGTTTTACTGCTTCTTCCTTCGTGGCCTTGTTATCGTCTGCGGCAAACGTTGCGCTGGCGAAACTGGCTGCGATCAACAGGGCGAGAGCCCTGCGGCGTGGCTGGTGGGTCATTGGATCCCCTCGGATGGCAGTGTGGCCAGCTCTGCGGCTGGTGTCTGCCGATTTTCCGGACCAGCGAATGAGTTTCCAGTGCCGAACGGACTAAGTCGAAAGACCTAGAAAGGTCATAACCTATCAGCCTTAAGGCTGATATTGCTCGCTGCGTCGCGACTGCCGGCCGCGGTCCAAGCCGCGACCGGCAATCGGGTGGCGATCAGTGTTGCGGCGGCGGATCTGCGACAAAGCCGGTCGGAAACGCCTGCGGTTCGGTCGGCACCGGCCGCGGTCGGGCAATAATCCCGCGTGCCTGCAGGTTCGCGACGCTGTCGTACCAGATAGAAACGACTTCGGTCGGTTGCGTAGTGGCTCGCTCAAAGCTGACGTAGCTCGCCCGGCTATCTTCGCGCGCACCGTGGCCGGTGCCGAGCGATTCCTCGGCCAGCGATTTGTCCGCTCGCTTCATCGCGTCGCGCGGTGCGGCGCCGGCTGCCGAGTTGGCCGTGGCTGCGGGCGGTGCGGGCGCCGCTGTGACAGGCGCTTCCGCGGCGGCCGTGCCGGCCTCGGCCCGGCCCATCGTTTGTTGCGGTTCGCGGTAGGTCGGTGGTGGCACCGGACGCTCGCGATATACCGCGACGCCGATCACACCGACGTTGCTTGGCCGGCCGGTGCGAGCCGCATACGAGTCGCTGAGTGCGGTGAATTCGAACGCGGCGATCTCGCTCATGTCTTTGCGCCAGCCGGCGACCTCGGTGCTTTCGTAGGCGCCCAGCACGTAGCCGGACTGATCTGGGCTGGCGGTCTGGCCCGTGATCGCGTTGACGCCGTCCACCGACAGCACGGTCATTACCCGCGCACCGGTGCGATTGACGATGCGGACGGCGTAGCGATGGCCCGGCGCGCCTGCAACGTACTGCTTGGCGCGATTCGAATACAGCGGCAACGTGGTGCCGGTGTCGCGATCGACGATCTGTACGTCGACCAACTGCGCGGCCTGGGTGGCGGCGCAGCCGAGCAGCAGGGGAAGCAGGGCAGCGAGCAAATGGCGCGATTGCATGATGTGCACTCCGTTGTGTGTAGGCAGTTCAACGCAGCCAGATGCGTTACGGGGTTGAACGCGTGCGCGGGGGCCGCGCGAACATAGCTGTCCGGCCTGCAATCCGCATACGATACGCGCCAGGATCGAATCAGCGCTCGACCGCAACAATGCGGCGGCGCCGGAAATCCGGCAGAGCGACAGTGCAATCAGCGGCTTGCGGGCCATCACAGCGAAGCGAACATGAGCAAAACGCGGGTCCTTACCGGCATCACCACCAGCGGCACGCCGCACTTGGGCAATTACGTCGGCGCGATTCGTCCGGCGGTGGCGGCGAGCCTGCGTGCAGATGTCGAATCATTTTATTTTTTGGCTGATTACCATGCCCTGATCAAGTGTGACGATCCTGCGCGCATTGAACGTTCCAGGCTGGAAATTGCAGCCACCTGGCTGGCTTGCGGGCTGGATCCGGAAAAAGTGGTTTTTTACCGGCAATCGGACATCCCGGAAATCCCAGAGCTGACCTGGCTGCTGACCTGCGTGACGGCAAAGGGCCTGATGAATCGTTCGCACGCCTACAAGGCGGCTGTCGATGCAAATGTCGCAGGCAACGAGGATCCGGATGCCGGTATCAACATGGGCTTGTACAGTTATCCCATCCTGATGGCCGCCGATATCCTGATGTTCAATGCGCACAAGGTTCCCGTCGGGCGCGATCAGATCCAGCACATTGAAATGGCGCGCGACATCGGCGCCCGATTCAATCATCTGTTCGGCTCAGGGGTCGAATACTTCGTGCTGCCCGAAGCCGTCGTCGAAGCGTCGGTCGCGACCCTGCCCGGACTCGATGGCCGAAAAATGTCAAAAAGCTATGACAATACGATTCCACTCTTTGAGGGGGGCAAGAAGCGTCTCAAGGAGGCGATCGCGCGCATCGTCACCGATTCCCGACTGCCAGGCGAGCCCAAGGATGCCGACAGCTCCAGCCTGACCCCGATCTACGAGGCTTTCGCGGGTGCCGATGCGGCGCAGGACTTTCGCGCCGAACTCGCAGGCGGATTGGGCTGGGGCGAGGCCAAGCAGCGTCTGTTTGAGCGTATTGACACCGACATCGCGCCGCTGCGCGCGCGCTATGAGGATCTGATCGCCAGGCCTGCCGATATCGAGGACCTGCTGAGTGTAGGCGCCCGCAAGGCACGCGCCGTCGCAAGGCCATTGCTGGATACGTTGCGTAGCGCGGTGGGGCTGCGTTCGTTCGTCGCTGTGGCGACGCTCGCGCCGAAATCCGAGGTGCTCCAACAACGCAACGACGCTCGCGTCGTCGGTCCGTTTCGCGATGGCACGCTGTTCAAGTTCAAGATTGAAAGCGGTCAACGCGAGGTGTTGTTCATTTCCCGCGGTTTCGATTCGCCGCGCGATGCGGTGGCGGCGTCGCGTGCGTTACATGCACCCGAGCTGGAGTTGACCTTGAATCCAGCCGACGTGCTCGACAGCAGCAGCGGTGTGCGCGAACTGATTGATGCGACAACGGGCCACGTCGTCGGCACACTGATCTTGTCCGGTCCCGAAGTCACCGCGCGGCTCCAGCAGCTCCAGGAAGATCTCGCGGTCTTGCGCGTCGGCTGAAAGACCCGAAATCAACGCTGCGGACAAGCCCCGTGTTTTCTGCGTGGCGATGTTGCGCCGCCACGTCGCATACTGGATTTCTACATGAAGTAGAGTAAGCCCAGGCGTCCATGCCCCCTGGGGAGCCTTTTTACCTCGGGGCTCCCCGTTCCTTTCCGCGTCCCGCGTCCTTGCGGCGGTATCGCGCTTCCGTGCTGCTTCCCTGCACTGTCTGCCAGCACTCCTGCGCCGGCCGCGTCCTCCAGGACGCGCTCCCTGTGTCCATCGTCAAGCATCCCTGCTCACGGCGCTTCCTTGCGCCACGGCGAGCGGAACATCCTGTTCCCCTCGCCGCAACGGTGAGCGCGCTTGCGCGCGTCACGAGCCAGCCGTTCCCTGGCCGGGATTACCGCGATTACTTGCGCAGCTTCAGAGCGCGCGTATCGACGCTGCTGACGCCGTTGGTTGCCTTGGCAATCTGGATTGCCTTGTCGATGGCGGGCTGGTTGTCGAGCACACCGGCCAGCGTGACAACACCATTCACTGTCGTGACGTTGACATCGGTGCCCTTGACTGCCGTGTCGGCGAGCAGTTCGGACTTCACCTTGGTGGTGATCCAGGTATCGCTGACCGGCTGAGCCGACTCATGCGAATTGTCCTTCGGCATCGGCTCGGCAGCGATGGCAGCCGTCGTGACAAAACCACCTGCGGCAAGCAGCAAGGCGGCAAAACTGGCGGTGCGGAGGCTGGGGAAACGATTCATGGCGAACTCCTGTGATGGGAAAATGCTGCGATCGGGCGTTCCTCGCCGCGGTCACAGTTCCACTACATCACATCGCGTGCCAGCTCAGCTTTGCTTTGAAATCAATAGGTTGCGTTATACCCGCGGCCGCAGATTGCACGTCGTCGGAAAACTGACCGTGCGCGATGCACGAAAATTCACCCCGTCGCCGATCAGATCGCGTTTTCCCGCACGAGCACATAGGCATCGTGAGCGACGGGCGTCGCGGCGATGTCCTGCGGCGTGGTGTTCTTTACGGATATGCCGGGCGCGAATTCCACCCCGGCCCGCGCATAGCAGTGCTGCACCAGCGCCGAGCAATACAGCGACCCTTCCCTGGCGAGCAGATTTTCCCGCGCGCGCAACGCCGGGCGTTGCAACGCGAACAGCGTGCCGACGATTTCACGCAGCGAATAACGCGCGAGCCCGGCAAGCAAGTCCAGCCCTTCGGTCAACACCAGTCGCGTCTGTTCGGCGTTAAGGGAAAAATCCAGAATCGCCAGATTGGGATATTCGTGCGCGTCTGCGTACTTGCTCGCGCGATTTTCCTGCACACCCAGGCGGATCTGCTTGCGATGGAATTCCAGATCCGATTCGAGCAGCCAATGTTGACCGTCAATGCGTCGGCCACTGCAGATAAACGCGTGTGACCACAGGCTGGCACCGATATCCGGCTGCAGCGAACGCTGCATTTTCCGGATGCTGCGATCGATGAAGGCCGTGCCGCCGGCGAGTCCGATCCGCCCCGGTTGCGCATGCCGATCGAGGAATTCGAGGTTGGACAGTGCACTGTCCTGCTGGTGAATCTGTTTCATCATTGACTCGCCGGGCGAGCGCGCATTGTGCGGCAACGCAGCCGGCGCGACCACCCGTCCGCGCAGGTGACGTCACCGCGCAGCGAGAGTTGCAATTTATCCAAGGGTATACGTCTTACCCCGGTAGCGAGGCGGTCGCAGTGTCGTCGAATCAGCGCGTCCCGGCGTCGCCACCGTGGCTCTCGCCCGGATGCCACAGCGCGTGTACCAGCACGCTGCCGAGAATGATCGCGACACCGACATAGAAGGTGACGCCCAAGTCGCGCTGTTCGCCGAGCAGCAGCATCGCGAGGGCAATCGCGTAGATCGGTTCCAGATTGACGGCTAGTTGCGCGCTGAATGCACTCATGCGCCGCAGCGCGACCAGCGACAGCGTGAACGGGAGCAGCGTGCAGCCCAGAGCGAGGGTCAATAGCAGCCACGCGTCGCGCGGCCCCGGCAAAACGAATGCCGCACCTTCGTGGGGCAGCAACGGTGCCAGCGCGGCGAGCAGGATCGTGCTCGCGCCGAGCTCGATAAACGTCACGCTCAACGCATCGGCGCGTTCCACATAGCGCTTGTTCAGTGCACCGAACACCGCGACGAACGCAGCCGACAGGATGCCGACGGCGATGCCCGCGTGCATGCTCGCCGGCACGCCACCAGCGACCAGCGCGACACCGGGAATGACGGCCACGCCAAATAGCAGTTCCCGCGCGTCGAAGCGGCGACCGGCGATCCAGGGGTCGACCAGCGCGAGGAAAACGGGCGCGACTCCCATGCAGGTCGCGGCGACCGACGCATTCGCCAGCTTGACCGAGGCGTAAAATGTCAGCCAGTGCAAGGCAACCACTGCGCCCACTCCCGCATAGATGAGGATCAGTCGCGGCGGCATCGTGCGCAGCGCGCGCCATACGCGCGGCACGGTGGCGAGCGCCACGGTCACCATAAGCACGCGCCACCAGACCAGGGCGTGGGCCGGCAGGCTGATCAGTTTGCCGAGGATTGCGGTGAACCCCCACAGCAGCACGCAAAAATGCATCTGCCATTGCGCACGGGCATTCGCTGACATCATGCGTGGCATGGCGCCGATCGGTGGCGATTCACCATTGCGTGCGGTTGGGCAGCAGACCGCGGCGCTCGGCCTCGGTGAGATTGCGCCATTGGCCGGGCTTGAGCGCGCCGAGACGCACGTTGATGATGCGGACGCGTCGAAGCTGGGTGACGCGGTAACCGAATGCGTCGCACATCAGGCGGATCTGCCGGTTCAGCCCCTGGGTCAGGATGATGCGGAATCCATATTTGGACAAACGCGAAACGCGGCACGGCTTCGTCATCTGGTTGTGCACGCGTACGCCGCGGGCCATTCCGCGCAGGAATTCCTCGGTAACCGCCTTGTTGACTCCGACCAGGTACTCTTTCTCGTGATTGAATTCGGAGCGGAGAATTTCGTTGACGATGTCGCCGTTGCTGGTCAACAGAATGAGGCCTTCGGAATCCTTGTCCAGGCGGCCGATCGGGAAAATGCGTTCGGCATGGTCAACGAAATCTACAATGTTTCCTTTTACATCAGACTCGGTTGTGCAGGTGACACCCACCGGTTTGAACAGCGCGATATAGACATTACGGCGTGCGCCAGGCAGGCCGCGTGGTCGGACGATGTTGCCATCGACCTTGACCTCGACATCGTTCTCGACGACCGCCCCGATTTCCGCAGCGCGGCCATTCACCCGGACGCGGCCTTGTTCGATCAGCTCGTCGGCCTCGCGCCGCGAACAAAGGCCCGAATCGCTGATGTACTTGTTCAATCGCATGGCAGGCGGGCTGGAAGCGGCTACGGGCGGGCCGGCATGCTGGCACAAGGCAGTGTCCAAGTCATCCGGGGCGGCTCCGCTCGCCCGAATCCAGTCCCGCATGGCGCGGCGCAGATGATAGGCTTTGCTCACCACCGATACGGGTACGTCCCCTCATCATGAGCAATCCCACCGTTGTCAATTCTGTCAACGCGCCCAGCGCCTCGCAGATCGCTCTGGAACTCGCCGCTGCGATCATTTCGTCCGGGCGCTATCCGATCGAGGGTTCGCGGCCCGATATGGCGGCCCAGGACGCGTTGAGTCTGTATGAAGTCCTGCTGCAACGCCTCAAGGAACGCGCGGCACGCCGGCATGAGGCCGAAGCCGCCGCAGCGGCGACGGAGTAGCCGCGACCTGCCGCGAGCTTGATGTCGCGTATTTTGATTGTGGATAAAGAGATAAAGCGCTTGATAGGCCAGCCGTCGGAGGCGCGCGTTGCAAGCTTTGACGCGTTCGTGAGTGCGCGGTGCCGGGTACTGGTGCTCGGATCGATGCCAGGTACGCGTTCGCTCGCCATGGCTCAGTACTACGCTCATCCGCAAAATCTATTCTGGCCGTTCATGCAGGAAATCTGCGGCGCCGGTCCCGCGCTGGCCTACCCGGAACGTGTGCTGCGCCTGCGCGCGTCGGGCATAGGGGTTTGGGACGTGCTGCAGCAGTGCGAGCGGCTTGGCAGTCTGGATAGCGCGATCGTGGCCGACAGCGAGCGCCCCAACGATCTGGTCGGCTTGTTGATGAAGCATCCATCGATCCGCCTGCTCGCGTTCAACGGCGGCAAGGCGATGCAGGCCTATCGGCGCCATGTGCAGCCGCGTTGGCCCGCTGAGCTGAGCCGACGTGTGGACCTGCTCGCGCTGCCGTCCACGAGTCCGGCGAACGCGTCGATTTCCCGAGCCGACAAGCTCGCGGCATGGCTGCGCCTGCGCGACTACCTCAATCCTTGAGGCTTCGGGCAAATTGCGGTTGCGTCGACATGGCGGTGCCATGCCGAGCAGCGGCGCTAGGCGCGCACCAAGCCTGGTTACCTTGGCGGCACGCCGATGCACCGACATCGGCCGGGCCGTTTCCACCAGGACTGGGCTGATAGGCTGACCGCAACCGATCGCTGCGGTATCGTGCGTGCTCCATCCCAGTGCGCGAAATCGTCCATGTCGAAATCGGTTCCCATGGTTTTTGTGGCATTTGCGAGCTTGCTGCTTTGTGCTTGCTCACCGTCGGCGCCGACGCCGCCGGCGGCCGATGCACAAGCGGTGGCGCGGGCGCGCAACGAGGCTCAAATCACGCAGAACCTGACCCTCTATGAAGACCTGCGTGGCAAGCAACGCTATGACTTGGCCGCTGACATCGGCGCCGACATCGTCGCGAAAGCGCCCGGCAGTGCAGCCGCGCAGCAGGTACAGCGGACGCTTGCCGAAGTGCGCAAGCAAGTCCAGGCGCAGCAGGAAGCGCGACGCATTGCGCAATTGTGGACCTATAACGTGGTGCCCGAGGGCAAGGGCAAGCAATACAGCGCCTACGTACACTTGCGTGGCGGGCCTACGACCCAGGGCGCCGGGCGCGCGCGCCTGGTCCTGCGTCAGCACCCCGCGTGGGGGCAGAGCGTTTATCTGCTGCGTGATGAAGGCGGCTTCGCGTGCGGCAAGCCTTGCAGCGTCAATGTGCGATTTGACGATGGAGCGGCGCAACGCATGCCGGCGACGATCCCTCCGACCGGCGAGCCCGCGCTGTTCATTGATGAAGATGTTGCATTTATTTCAAAATTGGCCAAATCCCGATTGGTCAGCATCGAGGTGGATTGGAAAGGGCAGGGCAAACGCACGCTGGGATTTGAAGTTGCCGGGATCGATCTGGCCAGACTGCCAATGGCGCCGGGTAAAAAATAGTCGCCTGTCGGCGCACCAGGAGCCATCCCGGCTTGGTGGGTGCTAGTCTGCACCGCCGCGCGGCGCGCGATACGTTGTCGGCTCTTGCATGAGTGCGAAGTTGCCCCCCATTCCCGTGCTCGACACGCCACGCCTGCGCTTGCGCACGTATGCCGACACGGATGTCGACGCGCTGTTCGCGCTCTACGCCGATCCCCGCGTGACTCGCTACTGGAGCTTTGCGGCATGGACCGAGCGGGTTCAGGCGGAGGCCTACCTTGAGCGCGTGCGACGCGAACGTCGCCACCAGGAGTTCTATCCCTGGGTCATCGCGCGGCGCGAAGACGACAGGATGGTCGGCACTACCACCCTGTTTTCGCTGAGTCGCGAGCATGCGCGGTGCGAGCTTGGCTATTCGCTGCAGTCGGCGCATTGGGGACGCGGCTATGCCCGCGAAGCCGTCGGCGCCGCGCTGGGCTTCGCCTTCGAAGGATTGGGGTTGCAGCGCATTGAAAGCGATATCGACCCGCGCAATCGCGCTTCCTGCAATCTTGTGGAGAAATTCGGATTCCAGCGCGAAGGTCTGTTGCGCGAGCGCTGGCGTGTGGCTGGCGAAACCACCGATTCCCTTTTGTACGGGTTGCTCAAGCGAGGATTCGTGCGACCCGCCTAGTTCCTGTGCCGACCACGGAAGGTCTCGCCGAACGTTGTGCCCCGTCATCGTGCGCTGGCCGGCTTTACGACGACTTGCCGGTCATTGCAACCTCATGCTGCCCATTCGTATCGGCACCTCGCTTCCTGCAACGACATCCGACCCCTTACGCAAAAGTAAGTAGGCAGCCGCGAGGCGATCTCTACAATGGGTATCCTGTGTCGGCTTCCGCCATTTCACGGCACCTGCGCCAGCCCTTGCGCGTGCCGGCCCCACTGGAGCATTCAGACTTGTCCCCGAATACTTCGCTGATGTCGCGCTTCCGGCCGCTGGCATGGTTCGCGTGTGTCTATCTCGGGGCAGCCTTCCTGACGCGACTGGCCCTGCTGATCACGACCGGCTCGGACGTCCCGCCCAATCCCGGATACTGGCTCTATGCCTTCGGCGTTGGCATGGTCTACGACGCGATCAGCTTTATATACTTTTCCTGGCCGCTGCTATTGCTGCTCTGGCTGTTGCCGCGCCGCTGGTATGTGGCGCGCGGCGGGCGCTGGCTGGTCGGAGGTCTGTGCTTCGTGCTCGTGGGCATCGTCCTGTTCGTCGCCGTGGCCGAATGGACGTTCTGGGAAGAATTCCAGACGCGCTTCAATTTCATCGCGGTCGACTATCTGGTCTACACCAACGAGGTCATCGGCAATATCCAGGAGTCCTACCCGATTCCATTGATCCTCTCGGCACTCGGCATCGCAACGCTGGCGACCTGGCTGTGCAAGCGGTCATGGCGCATCCCGCAGGACAATGATGTCCGGTTCGGACGGCGCAGCCTGGTCGTGCTGACCTGGCTGGTTCTCAGCGCGATCGTGACGGTGGCGGTCAACGGAAACATGAAGGAGCGCACCGGCAACGAATACGTCAACCAGCTCGCCGGAAACGGCGTCTACGAATTCTTCGCGGCGGCGCGCAACAGCCAGATTTCCTACGAGCGCTTCTATCGCAAGCTGCCAGTCGATGAAGCGTTTTCACAATTGCGCACTATGCTGCAAACCCCCGATGCCCGCTTTACCAGTGAAGATCCGCAGGACATCACCCGGCAGATCACCGCTGACCGACCCGAGCGCAAACTCAATGTGGTGCTCATCAGCATCGAAAGCCTGACTGCCGCGTACTCGGCGACCTACGGCGCAAAAACCAGCTACACCCCCGAGCTGGACAAGCTCACCCCGGACAGTCTGGTCTACAGCGACCTGGTGGCCTCCGGAACGCGCACCGTGCGCGGACTCGAAGCGTTGGCGCTGTCGGTGCCGCCCACACCGGGCGAGTCCATCGTGAAGCGCCCGCATAACGAAGGCCTGTTCAGCATGGCCACGGTGTTCAACAGCAAGGGCTACGTATCCGAGTTTCTGTACGGTGGCTATGGTGCCTTCGACAACATGAATTATTTCTTCGCCAACAATGGCTATGAAGTGCATGACCGCGGCGACATCCCGAAGGAAAAAATCCATCAGGCGAATATCTGGGGCGTTGCGGACGAGGATTTGTATACCCTGTCACTGAACGAATTCGACCGCATTCACGCGCTCGGAAAGCCCTTCTTCGGGCACATCATGACCACTTCCAATCACCGACCGTATACGTTTCCTGAAGGGCGGGTCGATGCGCCACAGGGCAAGCGCGAGAGCGCCGTGCTGTACACGGACTGGGCGGTGGGCGATCTGTTGCGCCGCTCGAAAGACAAGCCGTGGTTTGCCGACACCGTGTTCGTCATCACCGCCGATCATTGCGCATCCAGCGGCGGCATCGCCAAACTCCCGGTGTTCCGCTACCGGATTCCGTTGTGGATCTATTCACCGGGCCATATCGCGCCGGGAAAAATCGACCGCATGATCAGCCAGATCGACATCGGACCTACCGTGTTCGGTCTGCTCGGAATGAGCTATCGCAGCCGCTTTTTTGGCGCGGACATGGCGCGCCTCGAGCCTGGGCGTGAGCGTGCGTTCATCGGCAACTACCAGCGCCTCGGCTATCTCAAGAACGAGCAGTTGATCGAACTGTCGCCGCCCAAGCATATCAATGCGGTGAAACCGGACAACGCCAAGAACGCGCCGCAACCGGAAATTCCGCTGGATCCACAACTGGAAAAAGAGGCGATCAGCTACTACCAGACCGCCAGCTACCTGTTCAGTCGGGGCATGCTGGGTGCCGATCGGGCCGGTTCGGTACCCGCTGAAGCTCAGCGCTGACGCAGCTACCCGGGGCGCTCGTCCCCATTGGCCGCATAGCGGTGCCTGGCGATGGCGGCGGCCGGCTGCAGCAGAGCGCGGGCGGTGTGCCAGAATTGACGCTCCGTTACCGCGACAGCGATCCATGTTGACTCTGGCTGCTTCCGAACCCATTGCCGTCGGCCATCTGCGCCTTGTTTTTCAGCACCCCGACGCGCCTTCGCTATTGATCAAGATCATGCGGCCCGAAGTCGTCGCGACACGCTTTGCGCGCTGGTACAAACAATTGCCCCGCGCGAAGCACTACGCCAACCACGTGCGCGAACTCAAGGAATACATTGCGGCACATGCGCGCAAGCCGCACGCGAATCCACCGCTCGCGCGCATGGTGGGTCTGGCCGAAGCGGACCTCGGACTCGGACTGGTGGTCGAGCGCGTCGTGGACGACCGCGGAGCGCTGGCGCCGACGCTGGACAAGCTCGTGCGACGCGATGGATTGCTGCCCTGGATGGAACAGGCGCTGGCGGAATTCTTCGCCCAGGTGCTTGAGCATGAGCTGATCGTCGGCGACATGCATCCGGGCAACCTGGTGTATGGCAGTGATTCGCGCGGCGGGCCGCGCCTCGTTCTGATCGATGGTTTTGGCGAGAAGAACGCAATTCCGACATGCTCCATGAGCCGTCGATTGAACCGGCGCAACAGCCACCGCCGTTATGCGGTGCTGTTGCGCCAGATAGCACGTCTCGTCGCGGCGCGTCAGTTGCCGTCGTCGGGCTGATCGGACGCCGCTTCCGCCGCGTCGTCCTCGGCCGGCACGCAGCCAGCGACGACCGCATCGGCGCGAAACACCCACCAGTCGCGGCGGTTCGCCGTTCCGACCTTGCTCGCGCGGGAGCGGTCCACACAGCGCCCCATCGCCTGGTCCAATGCAAAGATCCAGCGCTTTTCCGGCGCCTGGGCCTGCCAGCGGATCGCGTCGGTGAATTGCTCTGGCCAGTGCCGCTTGAACCCGAATTCGGCGACAGGGCGATCCGCGAGCAGCAGGTTCTGTTCCTTCCACGCGACCAGGCCGAGTTCGGCATCGGCCCCGATCGTCGCGCCCGCAGTGCGCATGATTCCGCCACCGGAGCTGGAGTCGTTGAGAACCGGATACGCCCAAAAACTATACAATAGCCACAATGCCGCAGAACCGGCGAGCAGGCCGTGCAGCGCGCGTCGGGTGCGGAAAATCGCCGCGCTGACGAGGAATCCGCAGCCCATCGCGACCAGCATCCACCACAGGATTTCGCCGCGTCCTGCCAAGCCGCGCCGCTGCACGAGGTCCTGGGCGGCGTGCGGATAGCTCTGCAACGCATACAGCCCCGCGCCGGTCAGAATGATGCCGCCGACCAGGGTCAGCGCGAAGATGGTGCGACGCATCCACAGGCGCGCCAGCAGATCGCCGAACCAGGGAGCGAACATCAGGGCGACCATCGGAATTGCCGGCATTACGTACACGTCGCGCTTGCCGCGCGGAATACTGAAAAAGATCACGATAAGCAATGTCCACAACAGCGGAAGCATCACGCGCGCATCGCCGGCGCGCACAGCCTGGGGAATCAGATCTCGCCAGTTGCGCGAGCGCCACGCCCGTGCAACGAGCGGGACCGCGCCAAGGTAAGCCAGCGACAGCGGAAACCAGTTGAACAGCAGGATCGGCCCGAAATACCAGAATGGCTGCGCGTGGGACCACGAATCCGCGTAGCGCTTGGCAGTTTGGCGAAACAGGATGTCGTTCGCGTAGGCCAGATATTCCTCGCCGCCACGGGCTTTCGCCGCGAGCAGCATGGGCACCAGCCACAGCGCGATCGCCGCCAGGAATGCGATGCCGCCCAATGCCCAGCGCCACGCGGAGCGCTGCGGCGTGACGATGCCGGGCCATTCCCGGAATCGTCCGATCACGTACGGCAGCAACATCAGCAGCGCCAGCACGCCGACTCCCTTGGTGATTACGCCGAGCCCCGCGGCGAAGCAACCCAGCCAATACGCACGCCAGTGGGGTCCGCGCAGGCAATGCAGCAGAATTCCCCAATTTCCCAAAGTGATAAACCCGGTCACCAAGGGATCGATCTGCGCGCGCTTCATCTGGAACATGAATTGGAAGGTAAAGAGAACCGCGAATGCCGCATACAAGCCGACCTTCGGGCTCCACAGCCGCCGGCCGAGGTCCCAGGTCAGGCCGAGCGTCAACAGCGCGGCGAGCAACGAAGGCAGCATGAATGCAACGCGCCAGTTGCCGATGACGGAGTACGCGGCGGCCTCCATCCACATCAGCATGGGAGGTTTGTCCGAGTACAGCTCGTGGCCGCGGTGCGGAAACATCCAGTCTCCGGATTCGACCATCTGCTTGGCTACCAGCGTGAAGCGCGGTTCGTCCGACGGCCAGGGATCGCGCAGCCCGAGGCCGGCTGCGAGGAGCACGAAGGCGAACAGCAGGAACAGGATCAACTGCCTGCGATCGCCAGTCGTGGAATTCATCGATGTGTTCATGTGTGGCCCAGACGTAAAATTATAATGTTTGACAAAGTGATGAGGCGCCGGGTGTCGCTCACGCTGGTACGAAACGCACGCTGACCCGCAGTCCCGGTTGCGCGTCTTCCAGGCGCAACACGGCGCCGTGCAGATCGGCGACCGCCTTGACCAGCGCGAGACCCAGCCCACTGCCGCCCTTGCCGCGGGAGCTGTCCAGGCGAACCCTGGGCAGCAGCACTCGTTCGCGCTGCTCGACCGGGATCCCCTCGCCATTGTCCTCGATTCGCAGGGTCGGTGAACCGTCGTCAGCCCGGGACAGGGCGACGAGAATGTGCGAACTCTGCGGCGTATGCTGGATTGCGTTCTCGACCAGATTGACCAGCAACTGGGTCAGCAGGTCGCGATCCCCCAGCACGTCGACCTCCGCATCGATGCGTATGGCGATGGTTCGGCGCGAATCGTCGGCCACCGGCACGTAGATTTCCGCGATCCGCTGGGTCAGCGCCGACAGGCTCTCCCGCTGGAAATGCCCGCGTGCCGAACCGTCCTCGATTCGCGCAATACGTAACAATGCAGCAAACGTCGCAAGTTGCGCATCCAGGTCGGCGATCGCCGCATCCAGCGTGATGGCCATCGGCTCCGCGTCGGCGCAGGTGGCGCGCGCAGCCTCGAGCCGCTGGCGCAGGCGCGACATCGGTGTGCGAAGGTCGTGCGCAATGTCCAGCGACACTTCGCGCAATCGCCCCATCAGGTGACCAACCCGATCGAGCATGTCGTTGAGGTTCGCTTCAATGTTGTCGAATTCGTCGCGCCGAGTGCCCCGTTGCACCCGACGGGTCAGGTCGCCGGCGCCGACCGCCTGGGTGGTTTCCCGCAACGCCTGCGTGCGTCGCTGCACGATGCGTCCGAGCAGCAAGCCACCCAGCGTCGCAAGCAACAGGGTGGCGAGCAGAGTCCAGCCAAACAGGCGGCTGAACAATTCATGCAATTCGTGTATCGAATGCGTATCCCGCCCCACGAACAAGTGCGAACCGTCGGTGAGCATCGTGGACAGGATCAGCAGGCCATGCTCGGCGCGTTCGCGCTCGCTGCGTCCATCAAACGGCATCGCCTGTTCGTGCCAGCCCGCCGGTACCGGCGTGATGCGCGCGTCGCCAGCAAGCAGGCCACCCTGGCTGTCGCGCATCGCATACCAGCCACCGTGCACGAGGCGCAACTGGATGTCCTGCTCGATGGCCGAACGGCCCTGTCCCAAGGCTTCCGCTGCCAGTGCCATCGATTCGGTGGCAATCTCTTCGCGCAACTGGTGACGTGCGAAATGCGAGCTTCCCGCATACAGGCCGATAAACAGCAAGGTCGCCAGGAGCAACGAGACCAGCGTCTGCGCGAACGCGACGCGCAGCCAGAAACTGTTGCGCCAGTCAGTGTTGCGCACGCAGGCTGTATCCCATGCCACGCAAGGTGTGGATCATTTCGGTCGAATGGCCGCGATCAATTTTCGCGCGCAAGCGGCTGATGTGGGTCTCGACCACGCTGGTTTTCGGGTCAAAATGGAACTCCCATACATGTTCCAGAAGCATGGTGCGCGTCACCACGCGATCGACGTTGCGCAGCAGATATTCGAGCAGCTGGAATTCACGGGCCTGCAACAGAACTTCCTTTCCGGCCCGATGCACGGTGCGCCGAACCAGATCCATTTCCAGGTCGCCCGCACGCAGTACGGTTTCGACGCGGGCGAGCGGCGGGCGCCGCGCCAGCGCCAGCACCCGCGCTTCGAGCTCGCTGAAGGCGAACGGTTTGGCCAGATAGTCGTCGGCGCCGGCATTGAGTCCTTCGACGCGTTCCTGAGTTTCCGCCAAGGCGGTCAGCATCAGCACTGGCAGGGCATTCGAGGCCGCACGCAAGGCTCGGACAACCGCCAGGCCGTCCATCGCAGGCAGCATGCGATCAACGATCGCGATGTCGTGCTCACCGGAAGTGGCCCGATACAAGCCCTCGCGGCCATCGGTCGCCACGTCCACCACATGACCGCGTTCACGCAACGAGCGCGCTACCCAGTCGGCCGTCGTCACGTCGTCTTCGATGATCAGAATGCGCATGCCGGCACCTTACCGCATCGACCTTCGGGCCTCTATTCCGGAGGTTTACTGATCGGTAATTTGCACGGGTTTTCCGCTGCTGTGTCGTAGTGGCTTGGCTGCGCGCCGACGAATCAGCGATTCCGTGGCATTCCGTCGAAAACATCGACCCGACGCGTTGTCCAGCGCAGGACTCGCGAAAAAGGCCGACTCTGCGCCGGCCTTTTCATCGAACCCGCGTGTCCGAAACTATTTGGCCGCCATCAGCGCCAATGTCATGTCGAGCATGCGGTTCGAAAAACCCCACTCGTTGTCATACCACGACAGCACCTTGACCATCGTGCCGCCCATGACCTTGGTCAGGGTGGCGTCGTACACCGAACTACGCGCGTCATGGTTGAAATCAACCGAGACCAGCGGCGCCTTGTTGAAACCCAGGATGCCCTTGAGTGCACCTTCCGAAGCTTCCTTGACGATGGCATCGATCTCGGCGTTCGAGGTCGCGCGTTTTGCCACAAAGCACAAATCCACAACGGAAACATTGATCGTCGGCACGCGCATGGCGAAACCGTCGAGCTTGCCGTTCAATTCCGGAAGCACCAGGCCAACCGCGGCGGCGGCGCCCGTCTTGGTCGGGATCTGACTCATGGTCGCACTGCGCGCGCGGCGCAAGTCAGAGTGGTACACGTCGGTCAGTACCTGGTCGTTCGTGTAGGCATGGATCGTGGTCATCAGACCATGTTCGATACCGATTTTTTCGTGCAGCACTTTGGCCAGCGGCGCGAGGCAATTGGTCGTGCAGGAGGCGTTCGAGATGACCTGGTGCGATGCCTTCAGCTGATCGTGATTGACGCCGAACACGAACGTGCCATCGACGTCGCTGCCGCCCGGGGCAGAAATGATCACTTTCTTCGCGCCCGCCGCGAGGTGCGCACCAGCCTTGGCCTTGGTCGTGAACAAGCCCGTGCATTCGAGCACCACGTCGACGCCGAGCTCGCCCCAGGGCAGCTTGGCTGGATCGCGCTCGGCGCAGACCTTGATGCGATCGCCCTTGACGACCAGATCGCCACCGTCAACGAGCACTTCATGGGGAAACTTGCCGTGCGCGGTGTCGTAGCGGGTCAAGTGCGCATTCGTCTCGGCATCGCCGAGATCGTTGATGGCGACGATCTGGATCTCGCTGTTGCGGCCGGCTTCGTACAAGGCACGCAGCACATTACGACCGATACGGCCGTAGCCGTTGATGGCAACTTTCACCGCCATGGTGAGGGCTCCTGGGTTGGGCTGGGGATAAGCAAGGGTGCAATTGTAGCGGTTCGGCGCCGTGCTTGCCGGGCATAAGCGGTCGCCCCAACCTGCTTGCTAACCGAACTGCCGATCGGTGCATCCTAGTGACCATGGATCAGGCGCAGCAGTGGGTCGAACAGGCCCGACAAGGAGATCGGCATGCATTTCGGCGTCTCGTCGAGGCGCAGGCGCGCCCGCTGTTCACCCTCTGCGCGCGGATTACCCGTGACGCTGCATTGGCTGAAGACGCGGTGCAGGAGGCGCTGTTCAATGCGTGGAAGCACCTGCGCGACTTCGACGGCCGGGCCAGCTTCACCACGTGGTTGCACCGGATCGCGGTGAATGCGGCGCTGGAACAATTGCGCCGGCGCAATCAACGCGAAGTGGCGACGACGGATCTCGGCGACGACGAGGACGACGGCGATTTTCTGGACACGCGTGTTGACGCGGGGCCGGGTCCCGAGCACCACGCGCGCAGTGGCGAGATCGCGCAGCGCGTGCGCGCACAGCTCGAACGCATGACTGTGCTGGAGCGCAGTGCCTTCGTGCTGCGCCATCACGAGGGCCGGTCGATGGAGGAAATCTCCAGCGCCCTGTCACTCAACATCAGTGCCTGCAAGCAGGCGGTATTCCGTGCCGTGCGCAAATTGCGCGGCGCACTCGAACCACTGAGGTGATCGCGATGAACCGCATCGACGACAACGAACTGATCCTTTATCACTACCGCGATGGTCTGGATGCCTCGCGCATCGGCGAGATCGCCGCAGCGCTCGCTCAGTCACCCGCGTTGAGTGAGCGCCACATTATTCTGTGCTCCACTTTGGAACTGGCCGACGCGGAAGCGGCGCCGCAGCCCGACGAAGGGTTCGAGCGGCGCCTTTGGCACATGCTGGATGCGCGCATCGATGCGGCATCTCCCGCGCGGACACCGTGGTGGCTGCCGCTGCGTGAATGGCTCGCCGCATGGAGCTTGCCGCGGCCTGCGTTGTCCGGTGCACTGCTTGTCGTGTTTGCACTGGGAGTCGCGTTTTATGCGGGGCGGCATAGCGCACCCGCGCCGGATGTGCTCGCCCAGGAACGCGCCAACGCAATGGCAACGCGCGTACTGGATGCCTATGTGGCAGAACATCTGCGTGCCACGGAAGGGGTCTTGCTGACCGCGGCCAACAGCGACAGCGCACCGCTGCAGGCTGGCAATCGCGAGCTTGCGGCGAACCTGCTCGATTCGAATCGTCTGTATGCAAGCGCTGCGGCACGCGCTGGCAATACCCGCCTCGCCGATTTTCTGCGCCAGCTGGAACCGATTCTCATCGAGTTGGCTAACCGCCGCGGCGATGACGACATCCAATCCATTGAAGGCCTTCGCGAGTATCTGAGCAAGACTGATCTGCTGTTTCAGGTTCGGGCGACGCAGGCGCGCATCGACGCTGCCGGCAAACGACCGGTGTCCATTTGAAGGAGTGATGGTGATGAACAACACAATGGTGCGGGCGATCGCATTCGCCCTGCTGATCGGGTTCGGCGCGCAGGGGCAGGCAGTCCCCAAGGCCGATGTCGACATGGCCCCGGCCGACAAGGCGCTCAATCAGCTCTACTGGAGCGGCCATGAAGCGCTGAAAAAATCCGATTGGGCCGGCGCGCTGGAACAATTCGCGCGCCTTGAAAAAGAGTTGAAGACGAAAGAACCAAAAAACGCAGACGCTGCCGTTTACTGGCAGGCGTATGCACAGGCCATGGCCAAGCGCGAGGATGCGGCACGTCGGTTGGTGCAGCGCCTGCATGAGGAGTTTCCACAAAGTCGCTGGTCCGCCGAGGCCGACGAACTGCTGACTCGCAAGGCGACGGCCGGCAATACGGATCCGTCCGCCGGTGTGGACGAGGATCTGGTGGAAACGGCTGTCGAGGGCCTGATGAATGCACCGCCGGAGCGCGCCTTGCCGTTGCTCAAGAAAGTGTTGCAGGGACATCACTCCGACAAAATAAAGAAACGCGCCTTGTTCGTGCTGAGCCAGCTTGACATGGATGCTGCACTGGACGTGGTTGTGGACGTGGCGAAATCGAGCGACGACGCCGACCTGCGCTCCGAAGCGATCCGCATGCTGGGCGTCAGTGGCGAAGACAAGGCCCTGGCGCGGCTGGGCGAGTTGTACAAAGGCGCACGCAATTCGCAGGAAAAACTCGACGTGCTGCAGGCATGGATGGTCGCGGACCGGAAGGATCTCATCTACACCGCAGCGCGTGAGGAATCCGATCCCGATGTGCAGCGGCGCGCGATCCAGCAACTCGGCGCGCTCGATGCCACGGATGAACTCAAGCAACTCAGCAAGCAGGTCAAGAATCCAGCGCTGCAACAGGAGATCATCCGTGCCCTCGGTGTTGCCGATGCGACCGACGCACTGATCGCGATTGCGCAAAGCGATCAGCCGGAAGCCGTGCGCATCGAAGCGCTGCAGGCGATTGGCATTTCCGGCAGTGACGAGGCGAGCGCCGCACTGGTGGATATGTATCCCAAGATGGGCACGCCGGGCCTGCGCGATGCGGTGTTGCATGGTTTGCTGGTCGCTGGCGACAGCGAAGCGATGACACGCCTGTATCGCGCCGTGAAATCCAAGGAAGAGAAGCGGGCCATTCTGCGAATCCTGACCACGATGGGCGACGACAGCGCGCTGGACGTGATTGAGGAAGAACTCAAGTAACCGATTCGTGGAATGTCGCTGCATTGTGGATATAGCGGCATGTTCCAGAACGGTCGTCTTCAAGAACTCACCATCAGCAGCGCCGGCAATCCCCGCGCTGCACAAGGAGAAAGTCATGAGCAGCAAATTTATCCTGGCCATGTGCCTCGGCTGGTGTTCCATCGTCTCCGCCAATGCCAGCGAGCTCAGCTCGCGGCTCGCGGCACTCAATGGTTGGGCCAGCTGGCAGGTCCCGATGATCGATGGCGTGGGCGCGCCGTGCTGCATGGCGCAACTGGGCAAGGACTTTCGCAAGGCGATCTGCAACCTCGATTCCCGCGAATCGAGCTGGGGCAGCAGTGACCAGGATCCCCGATCAAAGGACACCATGCTCGCCGTGTACGCGCATGTGACCGCGGGGAAGGTCGACCGACTGCGCGGATTCTCAGGAGACTGCCCGGTGGTCGCTGATCAGGGACCGCAGGTGCTGCAGGCGATCAGCCCGGCAGACACGGTCAACTGGTTGCGTGAGGTGGCTTTGGTGCCGTCGGATTCGCGCAAGGATCTGGCTGATCCTGCCGTTTCCACATTGGCTTTTGTGGCGGACGTGACCGCCACGCGCGTCTTGTCCGAGCTGGCCGATTCCGACGCGAAGAAAGACCTGCGCGAATCGGCGCTGTTCTGGCTGGCGCAGAACCGCGGCGCTGATGGTGCGGCGTCGGTGGAAAAATTTGCACGCGGCAAGGCCGATCCGGAGCTGCGCGCGCACGCGTTGTTTGCCCTGTCGCAGTCGCCGCTGCCGGACCACTACACGCGGGTGCGCGACATCGGTGCGCAGGACTCGTCCGAACATGTTCGCAGCCAGGCCTTGTTCTGGATGGCGCAGATGGATGACGAGCGTGCGCGCGACGACATCCTCGCGGCTTTGACGCGCGAGACGACGGAAGAAGGTCAGGAGCAGGCGGTATTTGCCTTGTCCCAATTGCCGCATGGTGCCGCCGATCCTGCACTGATCGCCGTCGTGCGGGGCAAATACGCGCGCGCCGTCAAGCAGCGGGCACTGTTCTGGCTCGGCCAATCCGGCTCAGACGCAGCGTTGTCGTTCCTCGACGAGATGCTGGCCAAACCCACGGCGGCGACGCGCTGACGTGGTGCGGCGCACATAGCGCCACCGAAGTCCCGCCGGTCGGAAAAAGGCTAAAAATGCACTGCGCGGCAAAGGCGGGAAACACACATCGACGCAGCGCCGTCGACCTGTCCTTGCCGCGCAGTCGCCAACTGGAATCCCACGCGTTCTGGGCTTCTTTGTACCGGCTATGGGCAACCACGCCAGATGCCGAATCAACTTTGACCTGTTCCGACGCGCCGAATCGCGCCGCGCGGGCGGGCCTGCCACCTGCGCGGGGTTGCGCGAACCCGCTGCGACGGCAACCCGGAATGCCGCACGCGCCTGCCGACCGAATCCGACCGTTCGTCTGGTATTGATGAGCGACGACCCATCCGGCCGCCCATTTTGTGACGACGGTCACACGGACTTCCGACGTGGCAGTCGATTCGACCGCGCCGCTGGAGTAGCATTTTCCCCCATGCGGTCGATCAGTCGATGCCGCAGTCGCGCTGCGTTCACGGACTGCATGCCAGTCTGCGTTCGCGCTTACCCAACCACCCGGAGGCTTTATGTCGACGCAGCGATCCACCTGGACGCCGTCATGGTCGGCCAGCGATCCGGACTCGAAGCCACCGGCAACGCCCGCGGCAACACCGAATCGCCCGATGGTGCAGCGCCCGCCTGCTGCGCCGGCACGTCCCGCTGCGCCTGCGTTACCGCAAGCATCGGGCACCCTGACGCGCGGTCTCGCGCCAGGAGGCTCATCGGGTGGCGGCATCGCTCCGCCGCCTGCGCACATGACCAACGCGGCCGTGCTCGCCGATCTGGCGCGGCAGTCGCGTGTCGCCAGGGCGGAACTGCAGGCCGCGCAGGAAACCTTTTCGCGGCGTTGCCTGGCCTTGCTGGAAACCATGCGCGTGGTCGACGACAGTCTCGTGCAGCTGGCGACCCACGTGCTCGGCAATACCGTCATCGCGGCCGCGTGGTTCTCGTCGCGCAATCACCACCTTTCGCAACGTGCGCCCTATGAGGTTCTGATGGTCGGTGACCGCGAAGCGGTGGTTGCCGAGTTGCTGCGACTCGAGCACGGCGTCTATTGAACGTTGCCGATAGCTCGACGTAGCGCATCCGCTCAGACCCGCCGTTGCGAGACGCCCGGACCATCGCCTCGCCCGCGAACTTCGCCCTTCCCGCCGATCTGTCGCACAATCGGCCGGACCACCGGCGGAGTTCGCGATGTCACCGATCGTGCAATCTTTTTTTCACGCGGCCAGCAATACCTGGTCACACATCGTCAGCGCCGGCGATGGGAGTGCCGCGGCGATCATCGATCCCGTTCTGGATTTCGACCCCGCCAGTGGCCGCGTCTCCACTGAATCGGCGCAGGCGATACTCGCTGGCGTGCACTGTCATCGCCTGGACGTGCAGTGGATCCTCGAAACCCACGCGCACGCGGATCACCTCAGTGCTGCGGACTGGCTCGCGCGGCAACTGCGCGCCGAAGGGGCTCAGGCCAAGACCGGAATCGGGGCGGGCATCGTGGCGGTGCAACGCGAGTTCGCCGGGCGCCTGAATCTCGGCAGTTCCTTCGCGAGCGATGGTTCGGACTTCGATCACCTGTTTGCAGACGGCGAAACCGTGCCGCTGGGAGAATGGCAGATTGAGGTAATGTATACACCCGGGCATACCCCGGATGGCGTGAGTTATCGGGTCGGCGATGTGGTATTTGTCGGAGACACCCTGTTTTCTCCCGCTGCGGGAACCGGACGCTGCGACTTTCCCGGCGGCGATGCGGCTGCGCTATTTCGCTCGATCCAGCGACTCTACGCGCTGCCTGACAACACGCGCCTTTATCTTTGTCACGACTACCCGCCGCAGGATGCGGAACCGCGCAATGTCGTTGCCCTGGTCGAGCATCGCAGCGGCAACGCCCAGGTGCGTCGTGACACCGCCGAGTCCGATTTCGTCGCGCGGCGTTGCGCGCGCGACGCGACGCTCGCCGCGCCGCGCCTGCTCTGGCCGGCGTTGCAGGTCAACATACGTGCCGGCCGACTGCCGGCAACCGAATCCAATGGCATGCGCTATTTTCGAATTCCCCTCAGCGCCTCTGCGGAGGACTAGCTCACGCCAGCGCGCCGCCGTTTGCTTGCCCGCTACTCTGGCACACTGCTTTTTTTCCCGAATCGGATCCTTGATGAAACTGTCGCGTCGGTTGGCTTGCGTCTCGCTGTGTCTCATCACCTTGACGCCGTTGCCGACCTTGGCGTGGGGGGCTCTTGGGCATCGCACGATCGCCGGTCTCGCCGATCGACAATTGAGTGCGGCCGCAAAAAGCGAAGTCGTGGCATTGCTCGGGCCGGACAACGAACGCACCCTGGTGGATGTGGCGACCTGGGCCGACGATTTGCATGACACTGACCCGGGCCGATTCCGCAATACCAGCCGACTGCACTATGTGAACTTTTCCAGCGCGCAGTGCAACTTCGTGCCGAATCGCGATTGCCGCAAGGGAGAGTGCGTGGTCGCCGCACTGGACCGTTACGCGCGGATACTGGCGGATCGTGCGCGACCGCGCGAGGAACGTGCCGATGCGCTGCGCTTCGTCGTGCATTTTCTCGCCGATGTGCATCAGCCGCTGCACGCGAGCTACAAGCCGGACAAGGGAGGAAATACGCTACAAGTACAGATCGGTGGAACCGGCACGAACCTGCATTCCCTGTGGGACGGGCGATTGTTCGATACGACGGGACGACACTGGCCCGAGTATGTGAACGCGCTGGCGAGTACGCCGTGGCAGGAGCCGGCGACGACCGGTCATGAACACGACGCGGCGCGTTGGGCCGAGGAATCCTGCCGCGTGGTGCGCGACGACGCCATCTACCCCGATGGCGATGTGATCGACGACGCCTACGTTACAACTCGGCTGCCGATTGTCGAGCGCCGCCTGCAGCAGGCGGGTGCTCGTCTGGCCGCGCTGCTCAACCGCATCCTCGGATAGCGGGCTCGCGCAGAAGCAGGCCCTCGCCGCGCTGCCGCCAGTGTCGCGCTTGCGGCTGGCTTGCGCGCTGCATCATCGTCTGGTGGCGACGCTGTGCTAGCGTACGCGCTTGCCCACTCTATACGCTGCCACAATGCAAAATCGCCGCACCAAGATCATTGCCACGCTGGGACCCGCGACCGACGCGCCCGGCATGTTGAAACGCATCATCGAAGAAGGCGTGGATGTGGTCCGCCTTAATTTGTCGCACGGCGTGCCGGCCGACCATGTGCGGCGCGCACGCGAAGTGCGAGAGGTCGCGGAATCGCTGGGCCGCGAAGTTGGCGTGCTGGCCGATCTGCAGGGTCCCAAGATCCGCGTCGAGAAATTCGCCGCTGGCAAAGTGATGCTCGAACCGGGTAGGCCGTTCGTGCTTGATTGCCGCATCGATGCGCCGGATGGCGACGAGCAGCGCGTCGGCGTGAGCTACCTGGGCCTGCCACGTGACGTGAAGCCCGGCGACACCCTGCTGCTCGACGATGGACTGATTGCGCTGACCGTGCTCGATGTGATCGACGCGGAAGTGCGCTGCCAGGTGTTGATCGGCGGCGCATTGTCCAATCGCAAGGGACTCAATCGGCTGGGCGGCGGTTTGTCGGTCGCGGCGCTCAGCGACAAGGACCGCGCCGACATCAAGCTCGCGGCGGAACTCGGCGCGGATTTCCTTGCGGTGTCCTTCGCCAGTTGCGCCGAGGACATGCACGAAGCGCGGCGCCTGTTGCGCGCTGCTGCGGGGCAGGGCGCTCTCGTCGCAAAGATCGAGCGCGCCGAGGCCATCGAAGTGCTGGGCGAAATCATCGATGCCTCCGACGCGGTAATGGTCGCGCGCGGCGATCTGGGCGTCGAGATTGGCGACGCGGAGTTGCCCGGGCTGCAGAAAAAGATCATCCGTGAATCGCTGATCCGCAATCGCACCGTCATCACGGCGACGCAGATGCTGCAGTCAATGGTGGATTCGCCGATTCCGACGCGCGCTGAAGTGCTGGATGTTGCGAACGCCGTAATCGATGGCACCGACGCAGTCATGCTGAGCCAGGAAACGGCCGCCGGCAAACATCCGGACAAAGCGGTCGCGGCCATGCGTCGTGTCTGCCTCGGTGCCGAGCGTCAGTTCGAACCGATGGAAGGATTCCAGCCTGGCATGCACCGGCTTGACCGCACCGATCAGGCGATCGCCATGTCGGCGATGTTCCTTGCGACCCAGATCAACCCGCGCGCGATTGTCGCGCTGACCGAGTCTGGCGCGACCGCGCAATGGCTGAGTCGATATCGTTCCGCCGTGCCGATCTATGCGCTATCGCGCAGCGCACCGGCGCGCCGGCGGATGCAGCTTTATCGCGATGTATATCCGATCGAGTTCGACGCGCGTGGCGTGGACCCGGCCCATGCGACAGTCGCCGCGATCCAGCATCTGTTCAACCTCGGGCGGCTCGCTGAAAACGATCGCGTCGTCATCACCACCGGCGACCACACCGGCCGGCTCGGCGGCACCAACACACTGAAGCTGCTGCGTGTCGGCAGCGGTGGTCTGGCCGAAGACCTCGGAGAGTTGTGATGAGCGGGGCGCAGGCAGTCCGAGGATCATTGCAGCGTGTCGCAATGTGGAAAATCGATCGTCTCGCGGTCAGTTGCCTGCTGCTCGTGGCGGCAGGCGGCGCGGTCGCGCAAACCCCACCGCGTCCGGTCACACCGAAAGACCTGGCCAAGTTCTGGTTGGTCGCCAACCAATCCATCGAGGCAATGGTGCCCAACTCGGGTCTCAACCTGCAGCAGCCATCGTGCGCGGCGGTCAACTACGTCATCGAAAGCGACGGCAGCACCAGTCACATCGTTCTGGAAAAAGTGGTACCACCCGGCGTACTGGGAGGCGTGGCGATCAGCGTAGTGCAGGGACTGCGCTATGCGCCCGGTCCGGGCAACGCGGCGCGTCAGGCCGTTGCTACCCGCGTCGTGCTGCCGTTCAACCAGCCTGAAGTCAAAGGTTCCAGCGAGGCGCGCAGCAAGCTCAAGGAACAGCGCGCGCAGATCGTTGCGCGATGCGAACCGTCGCCCGTGCGGCTGCCGGTCATCCCGGCGCCGCAGAGCTAGCGCCCAAGCGCACAATCGTGGGCTGCTCTGTGCGTATGGATCGGCCGCAACGAATTCCTCATTTGCTTCGGACGCCTCCCTTCGATCCGCGGCCGATCCGGGCATCGTGCCGCCTTCTGGCCTATAATTCGCGCCCCAGTTCGGCCGTGCGCGGCCGACACGCGCCCGGCGCGTAGCGATTTTCCATTCCTTGGAGTCCTGCATGAGCATTGAAGATCTGGAAAGTATTGCCCAGGCGATGGTTGCCCCGGGCAAAGGCATCATCGCGATCGATGAGTCGAATACCACCATCAAGAAGCGCTTCGACGGCGTCGGTATCGACTGCAGCGAAGACACCCGGCGCGCCTATCGCGAGATGTTGCTGACCACGCCAGCCCTTTCGGATCATATTTCCGGAGCCATCCTGTACGACGAAACCCTGCGTCAGTCGAGCAAGGCCGGCGTGGCATTCACCAAGATCATGCTCGACCGCGGCATCCTGCCGGGTATCAAAGTGGACAAAGGTCCGCACCCGTTGGCCGGTTTTCCGGGCGAGCTCGTGACCGAGGGTCTCGACGGCCTGCGTGAGCGCTTGCAGGAATACGCAAAACTCGGCGCGAAATTCGCGAAGTGGCGCGCGGTGATCACGATCGGCGAAGACATGCCGAGTTCAACCTGCATCGAGGCAAACTGCCACGCACTCGCGCGCTACGCGGCCCTGTGTCAGGAATCGGGCATCGTGCCGATGGTCGAACCCGAAGTACTGATGGATGGCAGCCATGACATCGAAGTCTGCTACGACGTCACCGAAGTCACGTTGCGCTCGCTGTTTGCCTCGTTGTACGAACAGAACGTGATGCTCGAGGGCACCATTCTCAAAGCGAGCATGGTTATCTCCGGCAAGGAATGCCCAGAGCAGGCGAGCGTCGACGAAGTCGCCGAAGCGACGGTGCGTTGCCTCAAGGCCAGCGTGCCTGCCTCGCTCCCCGGCATCGTGTTCCTTTCCGGTGGCCAGTCCGACGAAGCCGCGACTGCGCACCTGAATGCGATGAACCAGATCGGTCCGCATCCGTGGCCGCTGTCCTTCAGCTATGGTCGCGCAATGCAGTCCGCCGCACTCAAGCTGTGGTCCAAGGACATGGCGAAGAACTTCGCCGATGCGCAGAAGACCGTCGCTCAGCGCGCGCGGGAAAACGGCCTCGCCGCATTGGGCCAGTGGCAGAAAGTTTCGTAAACAACGCATCAGCTCGACACGACAAACGGGCGCTTCGGCGCCCGTTTGCTTTTGTGCGATCACGATCCTTGTGAAATAAGCGCCGTTGTGGATTTGCCCGATATCAGTCGATGTCGAAGGATTGCAGACGAACCGGCACCGGCACCACGGTGATCGTTCCTGACATGGACTGGCCGTGCACCTCGCACAGGAACGGAACGCTGCCGACGGTGGTGAATGTCACCACGGCGGTCCAGCCCGCCGCCGCCGGATCGCCATTGCCGTTGCCGACGCCGTCGCATCCATTGGCGCAGCGAAACGTGGTGACTGAGCCTGCGCCAGACAGCACATTGTGGAAACCGTTCACGCTTTGAAAGGTGACCGTGTCGCCGACGGAAATCGTGAACACCGAAGGGAAAAAGAAATTTCCATCGGAACCTGCGGTTACATCGACGTTCGCTGCGCTGGCGCCGCCCGCGGCGAGGGCCGCCAACAGTGCTGCGGCCATCTGAATTCGAGTCATGCGATTACTCCAGCTGGTATTCCATGCGCCACAAGCCAGCGGCGGCTGCACGCGCTGGGCGTCGCCGGGCTGGCAGGAAGTACCGTGTTTGCTACACGGCGTTACACCTGAGTGCTGGCTGAGGCCGTCAGGGTTGTGTGCCTGGAAGTGGCCGGATCTGGATCGGTTTACCCGCCCTGTGGTGTGCCGAGTGCGGCGCGATTCTTCCCCGTCGTCACCAAGCGCCGTTCTTTAAGTCATTGATAAAAAACACGTCATTCTCGTACCTACGAAGGTAGGGGGATTATTTGTACTCATGGGTATTGAAAATTAATGTCCTAGGCAATAATGTATGCGTCAATCATGAACCACGACAACAAATCTTTCGCGTATCCACTGGTCGACGTGACTCGGCTGTTCCGCAAGCACTTTGATCGTCGCGCCGAACCGCTCGGTCTGACCCGAGCGCAGTGGCGCGCGCTCAAGGCGATTCATCGCCAGGAAGGCCTGAGCCAGAAGGCCTTGGCCGAATTGCTCGAAATGGAACCGATACCGATCGGCCGGGTGGTGGACCGCCTGCAGCAGGCGGAATTCGTCGAGCGCCGTGCGGACCCCACCGACCGTCGCTGCTGGCGTCTGTATCTCACCGCCAAGGCGCTCGGCGTGGTCGACGCGATGGAAGTGATATCGGTCGGACTGCGCGATGATGCGTTGAAAAATGTGGAAGAAACTGATTTGGATACGTTTGTGCGCGTCCTGGGACTGATGAAGCAGAACCTGCTGGCGCTGGATGACAATTCCCCGACTTTGCGAGACCTGCCATGAACGACAAGACCAATGCCACCGCCGCGCTTGAAGCATCGCCCAAAGCAAAACGCGGCAATCGTCTGCTTTGGATCGCCGGTCCGCTGGTCGTGGCTGGCGTCGCGGGATTCGTGTATTTCACGACGGGCCGCTATGTGTCGACTGACAACGCCTATGTGCAGGCCGACCATGTGACGATTGCGCCGCAGATTGCGGGCCGCGTGGTCGAGGTGCTGGTCCGCGAGAACCAGGCAGTGAAGGCCGGCGATATCCTGTTCCGCCTCGATGCCCAGCCGCTGGAAATCGCCGCCGCGCGCAATGAAGCCCAACTGGAATCGGTACGCGGCCTGCTCGACGGCGCGCGCAACGGCTACCGCGGTGCGCAGGCTGACCTGCGTTCGGCAGACGCGGACCTTGCGCATGCCGAGCAGCAGTTCCAGCGTGTGAAAGACATGCGCGCTCGAGGGCTCGTCGCCCAGCAGATGCTCGACGACTCGGCGAACGCGGTCGCCAGCGCCCGCGGCAAGCGCGACTCGGACGCAGCGACGGTTGCCAAGGCACAGAACACACTGGGTGGATTGCCGGACGCCGCGAACGAGACCTTGCCCGGCTACAAGCTGGCGATGGCCCAGCTTGCGCAGACAAAGCTCGATCTGGAACACGTCGTTGTCCGTGCGCCTGTCGATGGCGTGATCGGCAAACAGGACCTGCAGGTTGGCGAGTTTCTGGGTATTGGTCAGGCCGCAATGCCGCTGGTCGCGACACGCCAGCTCTGGGTCGAGGCCAATTTCAAGGAAACCGACCTGACTCACGTCGAGGTCGACCAGGTGGCACAGGTCGAGGTTGACACGTATCCGGGACGCAAATGGAAAGCGCACGTCGCGTCGATCAGTCCGGCCTCCGGTTCCGAGTTTTCCCTGTTGCCGGCGCAGAACGCGACGGGCAATTGGGTAAAGATCGTGCAGCGTATTCCGGTGCGCCTGGTAATTGATCCCGTGCCGGGCGCACCAGTCCTGCGCCCCGGCATGAGCGCGGAAGTGGAAATCGATACCGGTCGACAGAATGCACATTACGCAAAGTGGTTTGGTTCGGGCGCCGCGACGGTAGTCGCGCAGACCGCCACCTCACGCTGAGGATCGGCTTCCGCCGCCGTGCGATTTCCTTGCTCGGCGGCGCCTTCAAAATTGCTGCAATTCCCACAGACCCTGCACTTTCATCCGACGGTTGACGAGCGCTCGCGCCGCGACTTCGCGGTAGCAGCGACAAGGCCTTGCCCGTGAGTTCTGTCCCCACCCATCGCGTCGTCGCCAACCTGCCGCTGCTGGTCGTCTCGATCATGCTGGCGACCCTGATGCAGGTGATCGACACGACCATCGCCAATGTTGCGCTGCCCGACATGCAGGGCACGCTGTCGGCGGCGCCGGATCAGATTTCCTGGGTGCTGACGTCGTACATCGTGGCCGCGGCCATCGCGACGCCGGCCACCGGCTGGCTCGCAGCGACCTTTGGCCGACGTCGCCTGCTGGTCGTTGCGATCACGGGATTCACCCTGGCGTCGGTGATGTGCGGCCTGGCTTCGAGCATCGGTCAGATGGTCGCATTCCGCATCCTGCAGGGCCTGTTCGGCGCGGCACTCGTGCCGATCTCGCAGTCAACCCTGCTCGACGTGTTTCCGCGGGAAAAGCATGGCGCCGCGATGGCGATGTGGGGCATGGGCGTGATGATCGGCCCGATCCTTGGGCCGCCGCTGGGCGGCTGGCTGACCGATCACTACAGTTGGCATTGGGTATTTTTGATCAATGTACCGATCGGCATCGTGGCCGTGCTGGGCGTCGTCGCGAGCGTGCCTGACGACGACCATCGCGCGCTACGGTTTGACTGGCGCGGATTCCTGTTCCTCGCTGTCGGCATCGGCTGCCTGCAATTGCTCCTCGATCGCGGCGAGCACAAGGACTGGTTCGATGCAGTCGAGATACAGGTCGAACTGGGTCTGGCCTTGCTCGGATTCTATCTGTACTGGGTGCACTGGCGAACTGCCGAGCGGCCATTCCTGGACTTTGGTCTGCTGCGTGACCGCAGTTTCCTGTCCGGCAACATTTTCATCTTTGTCATCGGCATCGTGTTGTTCGCGACGATGGCGTTGCTGCCGCCGTACCTGCAGAACCTGATGGGCTATCCGGTAGTGACGACGGGCCTGCTGATGGCGCCTCGCGGAATTGGCACGCTGGTTGCGATGCTCGGCGTCGGGCGCCTGCTGGCGCGTGGCTTCGACGCGCGCGGTCTGATGCTGGCCGGTCTGCTGCTGACCGTAATCTCCTTGTGGCAAATGGCGCATTTTTCAGCCGATATGCCGACCGGTCCGATCATCTGGGCCGGCGTGATCCAGGGACTGGGACTGGGGCTCGTGTTCGTACCGGTATCGACGGTCGCCTACGCCACCCTGCCGGCCTCGGCGCGCACCGAAGCGGCCGGCATGTTCAGCCTGACCCGCAACATCGGCTCCAGCATCGGCATTTCGCTGGTCACCACGTTCCTCGCGCGCAATACGCAGATCAACCATGCCGAAATCGCTGCGCGGGTTTCACCGTATGGTCACGTTGCGCTGCCATACGGTGCCGAGATCCCTGGCAGCCCCGGTCTTGCGGCGCTGAACGGAGAAATCACACGCCAGGCTTCAGCCATCGCGTTCCTCAATGACTTCTGGCTGATGATGTGGCTGACAATAGCTGCGATACCTCTGTTGCTGCTTTTCCGCAAACCAGCCGGTCGCGCCGCGCCGCCGATTGCCAGCGCGGATCACTGATCGTGACCCCTGTTGTGCCCGATCGCAACGCCGCCCGCCCATTCACGCACGAGGCAAGGTTGAGCCGAACAATGTACCGTTATGGAATAATTATCATCGCGTCGGCATTTGCGCTTGGCGCCTGTGGCAAATCGGATCCGAAGCCGGCCGCCGCACCTGCGGTTCCGGTCACGACCACAATCGTCGCCGCCCAATCCTGGTCAGACGTCATCGAGGCTCTCGGTACGGCCCAGGCGAACGAATCGATCACGCTTACCGCGAAGATCACCGAGACGGTGCGTCGCGTGAATTTCACCGACGGTCAGAAGGTCGCTGCCGGCGATGTGCTGATAGAGCTCAGTTCGAACCAGCAGGTGGCGCAGCTGCGCGACGCGCAGGCGACGGCGAACGACGCCAACCGCCAGTTCAGCCGGCAGCAGGATCTGGTCAAGCAGGGCACCGTTTCGAAGTCGATGTTCGACACCGCGCAAGCCACGCGTGATTCCAACAGTGCGCGCGTCGAAGCGATTCGCGCCACCCTCTCGGATCGTGTCATCACGGCACCGTTCGCCGGCGTGCTGGGATTGCGCCGCGTGAGCCTCGGTACCCTGGTCACGCCGGGTACGGCGATCACCACCCTCGACGACATTCATCAGATAAAGCTCGATTTCGCCGTGCCGGAAACCGAACTTGCCGCGATCCGGGCCGGGCTGACCATCCGCGCGCGTACGCCAGCCTATCCCGAGCGCGCATTCGAGGGGCGGATCGAATCGCTGGATTCCCGCGTCGACCCAGTCACCCGGGCCATCACCGTGCGCGCGATCATTGCCAATCCTGATGCGCTGCTGCTTCCCGGCATGTTGCTCAACGTGGACGTGCTGTCGCGGGAGCGCGAGACGCTCGTGGTACCGGAGCTTGCACTGGTACCGGTGGGTACCCGGCAATCGGTCTACACAGTGGGTGCGGACAACATTGCACATCTGGTCGCCGTGAAAACCGGCGCGCGTCGCGCCGGTGAAGCCGAAGTCCTCGAAGGGCTCGCTGCAGGCGATCGCATTGTGGTCGAAGGCACGGTCAGTCTGCGCGATGGCGCCACGGTAGCGATCAAGCAGGGGTTGCCCGGCGCCGCCCAGACTGCGTCCAAATGAACGCCATTCGCTCCCTCGGGTCGCCGGCGGGACATCAACCATAACGCGTGGCAAAGTTCCTATGTTCCTTTCTGATATTTCTGTAAAACGCCCGGTACTGGCCACGGTCATCAGCCTGATGCTGATCGTGCTCGGGCTGGTCGCGTTCACCAACCTGCCACTGCGCGAATTGCCGGATATCGACACTCCGATCGTCTCGGTGCAGACGACCTACCGCGGCGCCGACGCGGCGGTGGTGGAATCGCGCGTCACCAAGCCGCTGGAAGACGCGATCAGCGGGATCGAAGGCATCCGCACGGTCAACTCCTCCAGCCAGACCGGGCAGTCGCAGATCTCGATCGAATTCGGCCTGAATCGCGAAATCGAGAGCGCCGCGAACGACGTGCGCGATGCGGTCAGCCGCGTCGTGGCGCGCCTGCCCGAGGAGGCCGATCCCCCGCAGATCTTCAAGGTGGATTCCAGCGGCGACGTGATCATCTGGTTCAACCTCGCCTCGACCAGCATGAATCAGCGCGAATTGACCGACTACGCCGAACGTTACGTCGTGGATCGGCTGTCGGCTGTCGACGGCGTGGCAAACATCATCATCGGCGGAGAGCAGCGTTACGCGATGCGCCTCTGGATCGATCGCGAGGCCTTGGCGGCGCGCGCGCTGACCGTGCAGGATCTGGAAGACGCACTGTCTCGCGAGAATGTGGAATTACCGGCGGGCGCAATCAATTCCACAACACGCGATTTTACCGTGCGTGTCCTGCGCGGCTATTCCAAACCAGTGGATTTCGCGCAACTGGTGATCCGCAAAGGCACCGACGGGCATCTGATTCGCGTCGGCGAAGTCGCGCGCGTCGAGCTGGGTTCGGTTGAGCCACGCAACGACTACCGCGGCAATGGCAAATTGCAGCTCGGTCTCGGCGTGGTCAAGACCTCGACGGCGAACGAACTTGAGGTCGTGCGCGGCGCCAAAGCGGCCGCCCTGCAGATCCAGGATTCGCTGCCCGAAGGCAGTCAGATCTTCGTCGCCTACGACGCGACGATTTTTGTCGACACCGCTTTGCACGAAGTCTACAAAACCCTGATCGAGGCGATCCTGCTGGTCTTGGTGGTGATTTGGCTGTTCCTCGGCAGTGTGCGCGCTGCGCTGATTCCCGCAGTCACCGTTCCGGTCTGCATCATTACTGCATTTGCGGCTTTGTATGTTTTTGGATTCTCGATCAACCTGCTGACCTTGCTGGCACTCGTGCTCGCGATCGGCCTGGTGGTCGATGACGCGATTGTCGTGCTGGAAAACTGCCAGCGCCGGGTCGATCTTGGCGAACCGCGTCTGGTCGCGGCGTATCGTGGTGCGCGTCAGGTGGGATTCGCCGTCATCGCGACCACCGCCGTGCTGGTCGCGGTATTTCTGCCGATCGGCTTCATGGGCGGCTATACGGGGCGCCTGTTCCGCGAGCTGAGTGTGGCAATCGCCGCGGCCGTGGCAATTTCCGGTGTCGTCGCCCTGTCACTCACGCCGATGATGTGCTCCAAGCTATTGATCAGTCATGAGCGCGCGCGCGGCCTGGCTCGCTGGCTGGATGTCGGTTTCCAGCGCGTGCAATCCACCTATGCCACCCTGTTGCGGCGGGTCATCGGGCATCCCTGGCTGATCGCGGTGGTGATGTTGATTGCGGTGGGTTGCAGCGTACTGCTGTTGCGCGGGTTGTCCGCGGAACTGGCGCCGATCGAGGATCGCGGCGCGTTCGTCGTCTCGGTCACCGGGCCTGAGGGAGCCGGTTACGACTGGACCGTCGGCAAAGTGCGCGAAGTGGAAAAGCGCTTGATGTCATTGGTCGACCAGGGCATCGCGAGCCGGGTGAACACGCGCGTCCCGCAAGGCCGCGGGGGTCAGGCGACGCAGCAGTTCAACACCGGCCAGGCCGTCGTGCTGATGGCGCCATGGGATCAACGCAAGATTGGTTCGCAGCAACTGATCGAACAGTTGCGCAAGGAGCTGGCAGACATTCCCGGCATCCGCATTACGCCGACGATGCGCCAGAGCCTGACCCGCGGCGGCGGACTGCCGCTGCAATTCGTGTTGCAGGGGCCGGACTACGTGCAACTGGCCGATTGGCGCGACCGCCTGCTGAAGAAGCTTGAAGAGAATCCACGACTGTACTCGACCGACAGCGACTACAAGGAAACACAGCCGCAGATCCGCGTGGAGATCGACAAAAGCCGTGCCGCTGATCTCGGTGTCTCGACCCAGTCAATCGGACATGCGCTGGAAAGTTTTTTCGGCGGGCGGCGCGTCACGACGTTCAGCGTCGACGGCGAGGAATACGACGTGATGGTGCAGGCTGACGACGCCGGCCGGCGCCAGCCAAATGATTTGAGCAACCTGTACGTGCGCTCGGATTCCACATCGCAATTGATCCCATTGTCCAACCTGGTGAGCTTGTCCGACATGGCGGCGCCGGGATCGCTGAACCGTTTCAACCGCCTGCGTTCAATCACCATTTCTGGCGCCCTCGCGCCGGGCTATTCCCTCGGCGAAGCCATCGCCTACGTCGAGCAGGCCACACGCGAGGTCTTGCCGGCGAACGCCCAGACCGATCTGAAGGGGGAATCACGCGACCTGCGAGAGACCGGCAGCACGGTGGCATTCACGTTCGGCATGGCCTTGCTCGTCGTGTTTCTTGTGCTCGCCGCGCAGTTTGAAAGCTTCGTGCATCCGTTCGTGATCATGTTGACCGTGCCGCTCGCCGTACTGGGTGCTTTGCTCGGTCTTTGGCTGTTTGGTTCCACCCTCAACTTGTACAGCCAGATCGGCATCATCATGCTGATCGGACTGGCCGCGAAGAACGGTATTCTCATTGTGGAATTTGCCAATCAATTGCGCGACCAGGGTCGCAGTATCGATGAGGCGATTCGCGAATCCGCAGCGGTGCGCCTGCGTCCGATCGTGATGACCTCGATCGCTACGGTGGTCGGTGCGCTGCCCTTGATGTTCAGTGCCGGCGCCGGTTCGGCGAGCCGTCAGACGATCGGTACGGTGGTCGTGTTCGGTGTGATGCTGTCGACCTTCCTGTCTCTGTTCGTCGTGCCGGTGATCTACCGCGTACTGGCGGGCTTCACCCGTTCACCGGAAGCGGTTTCGCACGAATTGTCCGCCCTCAGCGCCGAGCACACCGACGCCGACGCGCTGGAAAGCTGACCTGCGCTCAGCCTGGGTGCCGGTCTGCGCCACGCGCGAACCGGCGCGCTTGCGCGGTATGGTGGCGGCCGGGCCATTCGGCCTGCGTCGAAACCTTTCCGGCAAGCCGCGCCGCCGGTAATGCGCGACACTACGCGACGCGGGCGCGCCGTTGCGGTAGGCAACCTTCGGCGTCCGCTCATCATCCGAATCAGGCAAATGCAATGACAAACGATAAAAGTGGACGCGGCGGACGATCCGGCTCGGGTTCCGGCTCCAGCGCGGACAAGCCCCCGGTAACCTGGCGCAGCGATTTTTCCCGCGACGCGCGCGCGCCCGACAAGCGCACCCGCGAACGCGAGCGTCAGGCATCACCCGACGCGGCCGGTGGGCGACCTGGCGAGCGCGGTGGCGCATCGTATGGGCGCAGCGGCGAGCAGCAGGGCCGCGCCCGGGCGGCGGCCGACTTCGTCAGCGGTGAGTCCCAGGATGCTGCCTACGAGGCGCATGCCGAGGCGCGTCAGCAACGCAGCCAGGAATTGCGCCTGTTTGGACTGAACGCCTGCCGTGCCGCGTTTGCGAACCGCCCGCAGGACTTGCGCAAGGTCTATCTCACGGAAGAACGCATCCCCGCCATGAAGCCCGTGCTGGCCTGGTGTGCGCAGCACAAACTGGGGTATCGCGTCGTTACCGATGAGGACCTGCGCAAGCTCACGTCCACGCAGCACCACGAGGGCGTGTGTTTCGAAGTCACCCGAAGGGAACTGCTGAATGTCGCGGAGCTGATCGCATTGCAGCCCGCAGCGCCTGCACCGGCCTTGCTGGTTGTGCTCGATGGCGTCGGCAATCCGCACAATTTCGGCGCGGTGCTGCGCAGCGCCGCGAATTTCGGGGTCAGCGGCATCCTGCTGCCCGAGGAATCGAGTCTCACTCTGTCTGGCGCGGCATGCCGGGTCGCCGAGGGCGGCGCGGAAGCCGTGCCGCTGGCGCGCGCCGATACCGGTGCACTCGCTGCGCTGCGCGCTGCCGGATTCGCGATTGCCGCCACGGTGGTGCGTGGCGGCGAATCGATCCACGCACAGCCCTTGCCGGCGCGCCTGGTGCTGGTGTTCGGGGCGGAACGCGAAGGCATGCGCGACGCCCTCGTCAAGGCCGCCGACCGGCGCCTGACGATCCCGGGTAGTGGAAAGGTGGAGAGTTTAAATATTGCTGCCAGCGCGGCGGTCCTGTTTGCGGAGTTCTACCGCCAGCATATCGGCACGTAAGAACACACGGTAACAGCGCGCCGTTTCACTCCTCCGCTTCCCCTTTGAACGCATCGGCTGCTGATCCGAAATCCCCGTCCGCCTGAGCCGCCATATAAGCCCAGGTGGCATACACCGCGACGTTTTGCGCGAGTTGGGCCGGATCGATCTTGTCGAAGGTGTCGTTGGCGGTGTGGTGGATGTCGAAATAGCGCGTGCCGTCCTGCGTCAGTGAAAGTGCGGCCATGCCGACGGAGTGCATGGGACCGAGGTCCGGTCCGCCTTCGCCCACGCCGCTTCCGCGCTCCACACCCAGCGGGGCGAGCACCTGCATGATTTGATCGAGTGCCGGCAACGCAGTGGCTTTGACGCTCGCCTGCAGGCGCCAGATCCGGTCGCCACCGAAATCCGACTCGCTGCCGAGTACGTGCTGAGCGACATCCTTGCCGTGCGCTTCCGCGTAGGCCTTGCCGCCATACAGCCCCGCTTCCTCGTTCGCGAATGCGACGACGCGAATGCTGCGTTTCGGACGTTGTGGAAGTTTGGCAATCAGCTGACCAGTCGCCATGCCGATCGCCACGCCCGCGCCGTCGTCGATCGCACCGGTGCCCAGATCCCAGGAATCCAGGTGACCACCCATGATCACGAACTCCTCCGGTTGTCCGCTGCCGGTGACTTCGCCGATCACGTTTGCGCCCGTGTATTCGCCGGAGATTCCGCAGTCCAGCTCCAGCTTCAGGGTGACCGCAGCGCCGCGCCGCAGTGCGGCGTCGATGAGGTCTGCATCCGGATTGGAAACGGCGGCGGCGGGAATGCGCGGCCCGTTGTCGGCCCAGCGCGTCACGCCCGTGTGCGGCAGGCGGTCGTTGTCGGTGCCGGCGGAACGCAATACGTAGGCGGCGGCACCCAGTCCTGCGGCGATGGCCGGGCCGCGGGAGCGGATCGGTGACCCGATCGTGCCGTAGTCGTGCCCGTCACGGGCAGGATGCATGCGCTCGCTGACGTAGACAATTTTCCCTTTTACCATTTCCGCGGTTGCCGCCTGCAGCGATTTGAAGCTGTCGAAGGCGACGATCGTGGTCGACAGTCCACCTTTCGGCGTCGCGGGTGAATATCCGAGTGCCGTGATCGCGAGGGTGTGCGCAAACGGCGCGACCATCTGCGCGTGTTCGGAGCGACGCACCCAGCGGGGGTATTTCACCGGCTCGGTCCAGACCTTGTCGTAGCCGAGCGCCTTGAATTTGGCGATCGCCCAGTTGCGCGCCTTCTCGTCATTCGGACTCCCCGCCAGGCGCGCGCCGACTTCGGTCGTCAACGATTCGAGCACCTGATAAGCGGTCTGGTCCTTGCTCGCACGGTCGCGCAGCTCCAACGCCGCTTTGACCGCGGCCGCCGGAATCGTCGTCAGCGCGACATCGGCGGACGAAACGCCGGGGATGACCAGCACGGGAAACGTCAACAGGCAGGCAATCGCGAACGGCAGGACGCGCATGGGCAACTCCGTGGCGGCAAAGCGTCTATGGTGCCAGAGCGCGACGGATTGCGATGCATGGCGATGGTCATGTTCAGGCGAGAAAAACCGATTCCCGCAACAGCTGCCCGAAACGCCGGTGCTACGATAACCGCCGTACTTCGGGAGTGGCGAATGTTGCGTGCGTGGCCAGGTGTAATGGTGCTGGGGTTGCTGATGGTCAGCGCCATTGCCGCGCAGCGCTACGAGCATTGGAGCCGCGGTGGTGATGAGCGTGGCGAGGACGGGAGCGGCGTACGCGCGGAGCGACCTGGCGCGCACGAAACCGGCGAGGAGCGCGAAGATGGTGCTCTGCAACGCGCCGAACTGTTCCTCGCGCGCCGTGCACCGCCCGGCGAGACCCGCTTGGACCCGGCGCGCTGGTTTGCCGCGGAGCAGCACATACGTGGCATGCAACGGCACATTCCGCCTCGCGCAAGTGGTCGCACCTTCGGCGCTGGTCAGGCGGTGACGGATGCGGCGGCGCAGTGGGAGTGGCTGGGGCCCGCCAACGCATCGGGCCGCACGCGTGCATTGGTGTTCCATCCGCAGCACCCGGAAATCCTCTACGCCGGTGGTGTGTCCGGCGGAGTGTGGAAAAGTACAGATTCCGGCGCGAACTGGCAGCCCCTGTCCGACGACGCGGTCAATCTCAACATCGGTGTGCTCACGATCGACCCCGAGCATCCCGATGTGATTTATGCGGGCACCGGCGAGCTGTATCGCAACAGCGGCATGCCCTGGTCGCCGATGGCCGGCGCCGGGATCCTCAAGAGCACCGACGGTGGCCTGAGCTGGAACGCGCTGCTGGTGACCCAGAACGACGACTTTCGCTACGTCAGCGATCTTGTGCTCAGCCCACACGACCCGCGTCGACTGTATGCCGCGACCAACAGCGGAATCTGGCGCTCGACGGATGGCGGCGCGAGCTTCGAACGTCTGCTGCGCCCGGTCGACGAGAACGGTGGCGCGCGCTACGAAGGCTGCAATGATCTCGCGATCCGCAGTGATTCCCCGGGCGACTGGTTGCTCGCCACCTGTGCCTCGCGCTCGGTCGCTGACCGTTACTGGTTGCCCGGCACCGTGACGCCGACGGCCTGTGTGCAGCCCTGTCCCGCGGCCGTCTTCCTCAATCCTGATGCGTCCACGAATACACCTTGGGAAAATGTCTTGTCCGAAGCAGGGCAGGGACGCACCCAGCTGGATTTTCATCGTGCAAATCAGAATGTTGTATATGCGGTGGCGGCAAGCATCGCGCCCGGCTTCGATCGCAACGGCGACGGGCGCGGCGACTACGACAATGCGCTGCACGCACTATTCCGCTCCGACGACGGCGGACGCAGCTGGCAGGCGCAACTGCGCAATTCCTCGCCAGATCTGCTTAGCGCCAGTCTGTTCCAGTTCCATTTCACGGTTCGGCCTTCTCTGTGCGGCGATCCTTCGCCGGCGGATTTCTATGGCGCCGGCTGGTACAACAACGCGATCGCCGTGGACCCGATCAATCCGGATGTGGTCTGGGTCGGCGGAATGACCTTGTTCCGCTCCGACGATGCCGGTCGTCATTTTGGACTCGCCAGCTACTATGACCGGGGCGACAGCACCTACGTGCATCCGGACGTGCACCTGATCCGTTTCGACCCCGCTTATGACGGCGTTGCGAATCAGCGGCTCTACGCCACCAACGATGGCGGCATCGCGGCCACCGACAACGCGCGTGCACCAGTCAGCACCGGCGACGCGGCATTGTGCGCACCGCGCAACGGCGCCCTCGTCAGCTGGCGCAATCGCAGCAACGGACTCGGCACCACACAGTTTTACGCCGGAGCCGCTTCGCCAGACGGCCGCACCTATCTCGGCGGAGCACAGGACAACGGCACGTGGCTGGGCACCGATGCATCCGGCGTCGGCAACTGGCGGCATATCTTCGGCGGCGATGGCGGTGTTGTGGCGATCGATCCGGATCATCCGAGTACCGTGTTCGCCACTGCGCAATACATATCGCTGGGACGCTCGGACGACAATGGCCTGAGTTTCTTCGACGCGACGTCCGGACTGAGTGACGCGACCCTTTTCATCATGCCGTATCTGATTGATCCCAATGTATCGACGCGCATGTTTGCCGGCGGGCTGCGGCTGTGGCGCAGCGACAACGGCGGATTCCTATGGCGCCAGATCAGCAGCGCCATGGGCGGCGGCGCCTTTGCCAATCGCATTTCGGCGATCGCGGTCGCGCCCGGCAATTCCAACCGGATGCTGGTCGGCAATCAGGTAGGTATCTTTCGCAGCGACACCGCACTCGCCAGCACGGCGACCACCTCATGGGCCAGTGTCGCACCGCGCACGGGTTGGGTCTCGCGCCTTGCCTTCGATCCGCAGGACAACAACATCGCTTACGCAACCTATTCCACGTTTGGCGGAAGCCATGTGTGGAAAAGTAGCAATGGTGGGGACGCATGGACGCCGCTGGACGGGGAGGGCGCCGGGACATTGCCGGATGTTCCGGTCCACGTCATCGCCATCGACCCAAACAACCGCCAGCACCTGTACATCGGAACGGATCTGGGCCTGTTCGCATCCCTCGATGGCGGTGCCCACTGGGCGGTCGAGAACACCGGATTCGCGAACGTGATCACCGAGGACATCGCGGTCAACACCCCCGCCGGTGGTTCCCCGCAGCTGTTTGCGTTCACTTACGGACGCGGCATCTGGCGAGTGAATCTGTCCCAGCTGGATGGCGTGCCGGACTACCGTATCGATGAGCGTGTCGCTGGCATGTGGTGGAATGCCGCGCAGGACGGACACGGACTGATCGTCGAGCCGATTGCCCTGGACGGCACGATCCATCTGCTCGTGAGCTGGTTCGTCTACCGCGACGGTGCACCGACCTGGATTGTCGGTGTCGGCGATGTCGACGGTGCGCACGCGACAGTGCCGATGACGATCAATTCCGGCGCGAATTTTCCACCTGCGTTTCATTCCGCCGACGTGCAGCACCAGTCCTGGGGAACCCTGCAATTTGATTTCCGCACCGATACCACCGCGACCCTGCACTGGAACAGTTTGCTGCCCGGGTTCACGAGTGGAGAGATGGAATTATCGCAGCTCGTGCGTGCCAGTCTGCCAGCGCAGGACCCCGCCAATGCGGCGACACGCGCCTGCCACAGCGGCAATTGGTATGCCCCCGAACAGGACGGTCACGGTTACTTCCTCGACGTTTTCGAAATCGCCGGCCAGCGCCTGCTGCTCGCGGCCTGGTACGTGTTCGATCATGGCGAGCCGTTTTACCTGGTCGGCACCGGGCCCATTGTTGGCGACCACGCCATCGTGCAGCTCGCGCGCAGTCGCGGCCCGTCGTTTCCTCCGAACTATCGCGTCGATCAACTCGTGCGCGACGTGTGGGGCACCGCGACGTTCCGCTTCACCGACGGCAATCACGCGCGCGTGGATTGGGCGCCGATCGTCTCGGGTTATGTCGCGGGCGGCATGGACCTCACGCGGTTGACGACGCAGGTCGGGCGCAGCTGCCCGTAGTGCGCGCGAGTTACGCCGTAAGTTGGCGGGCGATTCGGCCGCCGCGCATCGTCCGTCGTCGCGCGCTTGCATTCGATACAGCCGCGATACCGTGAGTCGCACACGAACGACTCACGTTCATCGCGCAATGTCGCGGCGTGGACGCGCGCGCCTATTCTCTTTGTGGAATAAACATTCCCGCGCATGGCGCCGTTGCAGCAAGTTCCTTCGTTTCGTCGCGTGAGCGCTGCGAATCACGCGCGCTCCTTTCGGCGCAGGTCGCGCTTTCAGTCGACTTTCGCGGGTGGGATGTGAAGGGTATGCCTGTTTTAGGTTGCGGCGGGTTCCACCAAGGCGGTTGGCCTGGTGGCGGGATTGGGACTTCCGGGAATTTGTTTGTTTTTTAAACTCTGAGTGTCGAGCAACGTCACGAGCTTTCGCACCCCTGCGGGGCGCGAGTCCCTTTCTCTTTTAGTGGAAAAAGAGAAAGGAACCAAAGAGAAATCCACCCCAGAGGCGGCGCTCTTCGGGCATTCGACCGCGTGTTCCCGACGCGGGCTACCTCGTCCATCCATGGACTCGCCTGCCCTACGAGTCCGTGGTCGGCAGCCGCGCCGAGTGACAGCACATCCATGTGCTGGCACTCGGTGCCCGACATCCTGTCGGGCACCCTTCGGGCTATTCCGGCTACCGACCACCGCCGCCAATGGGGCCCCGGTGAAGCAGCGGGCTTCCGGCAATTGCTCCTGCATTGCTCTACCTCCGCCATCCATGGCGTCGCCTGCCCGCAGAGGCCAGGGCGGGCATACGCTCGGACCGGAGGCCGCGTCACCGGAGCGCACCCTTGTAGGGCGCAACCCCCGCAGGGGATTGCGTCGAACGGGACAAATATACCGATATCGCCTACACACAAAAATTCTGACAGGCCCTTTCCTCCCTCTCCCCCAACGGCTGCATCGTTGGGGGAGAGGGCTGGGGTGAG